>JANPNG010000197.1:0-29173 GCA_031427355.1 Hylemonella sp. | reverse complement strand
AGTTTGGCGCAGGCAAGAGCGGTACATTGGTGGTGGTAGCGCCTATAAACACATTGGCAACGCCATAAGCCATCCGGACATACGGCGCGCCGACGTCAAACGAGGTGGCGGGCACCCGGCTGGTGCGCCGCAAAACAAGCCAGGCGGTGCAGGGCAGCGTGGCGCACCTCCCGTTTGAGTACTTCGAGGGCATGGCGGCCGTTGGTGCTTGACTCGGCGACGACCGAATTGGTGTTGCTGGCAGCAGACGATGCGGCAAAGCCCTGAATAACGACTGTGATGACAAATAGCCCCAGCGCCATCGCGACCATGAGTTCTACCAGCGTAAACCCACGGTTATGCAGGCGCATCGGGTGGGATGGCCGGATTGTCTGGATGTGTTGCGGCTTGTTCATCCCAGCACCTTGACGGTGGTGTAAGTTGCGGTTTCAGTGGCACCCGTTGCCGAATAAGTCTGCCGCCCACGCGGCTCCTTCCAGGAAATGCTGATGTTGTAGGTCGGCTGGGCGGCTGTCGTGTCCTGGGTGACGGTGACGGTGTCAACGATCAATGCGCTGGAGACGCGGCCTGACCATTGCTGGAGGTCGTAGCTGGCCAGGTTGGCCGGGCTGCAAGCAACTTGCGCGCAGTCACTGGGGGCGGTGACCGTCGCGCCCGCTGCGAGCGCATAGCTACCGGTTTTTGCTACGCCGCTATTGGCTTCCATTCGCTCGCCCAACTCTGTGGCCAGCGCAATCGCTTTAAGCCGATAGTCAGCGCCTTTTTGCAGCTTGAACATGCCCACCTGCATGCCCGCACTGGCCAGTAGCCACATCGCAATGATCAGCATACTGACCAGCACTTCGATCATGGCGATGCCTTGCTGCCCTGCATAGCGGCGCACGGAGGGTCTACCGATTTGTTTTTGCCGTGTCATTTTCATTCCTTGCGTATTGAACTGGCGCCCGATGCTGCCAGCCGCACATTCCACTGGAACGGTCCGGCTGCCTGACTGCTTGCGGCAAACGCAGCAGCCACGGTTGATGTCATGGTGCCGTCGGCATTGAACTGAAGCCGGCTTGCGGGGCCGGTGAACGTGATGTTGAGGGGTTGCGCCGCTTCCACTCTGATCGGGTTGGGATCGCTGGTGGTGCCGGTATCGCAGGCGCCGTCGGCATTGCGGTCATAGCAAATGGTCCATCCGGCCGCCCAGTCGCTGGTGGCCGGCGTGGCGGCACAGGTGCCGGTTATTCCTGCGCACAGCAGCACCGGGCCGTTGCGCTTGATCGCCTCGCTCCGCGCGATCAGGGCGGCAGCGCCGATTTTTTTGGCTGCGCTCTCCACTTCCCTGGCCCGCATGAACTGAATCATGTTTGGCCCTGCCAGAGCGGCAAGAATAGCGACGATGCCGACCACAACCATCGCTTCTATAAGCGTAAAGCCGCGCGAGGCCGCCCTTGAGGCTGGCTGTTTTAAGGAAACCGGGTTAAGTGCAAAATGAATGGGGAATTAATTAATTTTGACTAAAAACGTCTTAAGGACGGTATTAATTCAATGTACCAGACACTAATTACAACCCAATACGCTGCAGTTGGTTGTTTTCTGTGACAAACGGTCTGCTCGCCCCGACAAACGGTTTATGTGCGGCGCACCACGCGGCGAATGCACTTGCCATGGCTTTGTAGTCAAAACCAAAAGCGGGGTGGCGATTGGGGTTGTTTGAGCCCAGCTGTAAATTGCTACCACCCGTTGCGGAGGGGCGAAGCATTTGTACGCCATCGGCATCAAGAGCGATGGGCGTTTGGGCCAGAGCCGCCCCGAGGCTTGTCAAGACGGCACTGATGGTGAGTGACGCTCGTATGAGTACGTCACGGCAATAGTGACGTGGTTTTCTCATGTGGCCGACTCACTTCGCTAGTCGTGGCGCAGTTTGTAGCAGCGTCACCAAGTGCTGCTTCCAGAATTTGGCCTGCCCTGTGGTGCCGTGGCCTGCGGTGTTCTCGCTGGCGGAGATGATCACGTAGCTGCCGTTCTTGATTCGCTTGACCTCGCTTTGCAGCAGGCCCAACTCAGGTGGGTTGCGCTCGTCATCGGCGGCGTTGATGGCCAAGAGCGTGGCCTGAATTTTTTCCAGACCGGGGGAGGGGTTGTAGTCGCGTGAGGAGTCCCATTGGTAGAGGTGGTCGTTGGCGTCGCCCGTGTAGCGTGCTTTCAAGCGGCTGTCTAGAAACTGGTCGGCTTTTTCGCGCGTGGGCGCGGCCTTGAACAGCGCCTGGTTGCCGCCGTTGGTGGCCGTGGCATAAAACACCGACGCAAAATGCGCGCTCTTGGGTTGCTCGGTGTAGTTGCCGTTCATCCAGGTCGGGTCATTGCGGATGCTGTCGATGATCAGGCGGCGCAGCATCCAGTTGCGGCTGGACATCTCGATGGGCAGCGAGGCCATGGGCACGAGCGTGTCCATGAAGGTGGGGTAGCGCTGGCCCCAGATCCAGGTCTGCATGCCGCCCATGGAGTTGCCGATCACCAGGCGCAGGTGCTTGACGCCCAAGTGCTCGGTGACCAATCGGTACTGCGCGTCCACCATGTCGTTGTAGTTGTAGCGCGGGAACTTGGCGCGCAAGCCGTCGGAGGGTTTACTGGACTTGCCCGTGCCTATGGCGTCCGGCAAGATAATGAAGTAGCGGCTCGCGTCCAGCGCTTGCCCTGGGCCAAACAACTCGCCCGCAAAGGCCGGGTTCACCATGCCCGCGCCTGAGCCGGTGGTGCCGTGCAGCACCAGCACCGGCTCGCCCTTGGGGTCGCCCACGGTGGTGTAGTTCAGCTTGAGTTCGGGCAGCACCTCGCCAGTGTGAAAGCGGAAGTCTTTGGCACTCCAGTGACCTTCTTTGGGGGTGGGCATGTTTTGGGCTTGTGCAGTTGAGAGGGAAAACGCTGTGAAGCCCAGCATGAGGGCTGATGCGCCATGGATGAACTTGGAGAAAGAGAGCATGTGTTTCCTTGAGGGCTGGATTCCCGCTTGCGTGGGAAAACGAAGTTTCAGAGAAGACTAACTTGTACCCAAGTTATGTCGTGGCTAATGACGGCGTCTTTTATTTGAGTTCCGGCAATGGCGGCTTGGCCCCACCCGGCAGTGGCGTGCGGTCCACGTTCAACACCATGGACACCAGCACGTAGTAGCCGTTCACGGCGATCAAATCCATCGCGCCTTGCTCGCCAAATTTATCGACCACGGCCTTGAAGGTGGCGTCGCTCACCTGTTTGGTGGTGTGCAGCTCTTGCGAGAAGTTGTAGATGGCGGTCTCGTCCGCGTCCATGCCCGTGGGGCGCTTGCCTTGCGCCAGTTCTTCGGCGATGGCCGGGTTCAAACCTGCTTTGAGCGCCAGGCGGTGGTGCGCAAACCACTCGTACTGCGAACCCCATTGGCGCGCCGTGACCAAAATCGCAAACTCATTGAGCTTGAAGGGCAATGAACTTTTAAAGCGAATGTGCTCGGCCACACGGCGCAGTTGCTCGGCCAAGATGGGGCTGCGCAGGTACACGTTGAAGGGGCTGCCAATGGTGGGCGCACCGGGCACAGCAGCGGCGCTGCCCGTAGCCGAGGTGGGGCCTGATAGCACGGCATCGACGTATTTTTTTTGATCACTCGTCATCTCGGTGATGGGCGTGAGCTTGAATCGACGCTGGTCTTCTTGCGCCCAAGCGGCGCTGCTGCACGCCAGGGTTCCCGTGGCCACACTCGCCATCAACACACGTGCTTGCCATTTTTTCATTACTGCTCCTTTGGGGGGACTTTGAATGCCGTCGTTCAACGGCGGGTTTGCTCGATGTTGCGGTCGATCCAGGCGTAAAGCCAGTCGGCCAGTTCAAGACTATTTTTGTCTTGCATCAGCATGTGCGAATTGCCTTTGATGCCCAGCTCTGGCAGCACGATGTTCTCCACCCGCCCGCCCGCCTTGGTGGCGGCAGCGGCAAATTCGCGGCAGGCTTTGAGGCGCGGTGCCCAGCGCGGGGCTTGGTCCACGTAGTCGCCCCACAGCACCATCATGGGCACCTTCAGGTAGGGCTTCAAATCCCCGGTGGCCGAGGGGCAGGCACCGGGCTCAATCGAGACCACGCCTGCGATGCCGCGCTCGGACAAGGCCGCCACCTGAAACGGGTAGATGCCCGATTGCGAGTGGCTGATCAGCACTGTGCCGTTCAGCTTGGTGGCCAGCTCGGAGAGTGCGGGAATGGAGGGGTTGGGCGTGGGCAGGGTGAAGAGCCAATCGGGCACCATTTGCTTCCAGAATTCGTCAATGGATTCGAGTGGGAAACGCATGCCGGGGAACACCTGCGGGTACGTTGCGCCAAAGCGAAAGATGGCCCATGCGCCCTCTTGCCCGGCCATGAAAACTGGCGGGGTGTCAGCGGCTGCTGTCTTGCCTGCGCGCACGCTGATGATGGAGGTGGCGTTGGCGGCGGAGCGCCCGCGCGAGACTTGGTCAATCACATAGACCGGGTGACCTCGGCGCACAAAATATTCGTCCCAACCCATGCGGCCATCGGGCGTGGTCTCCCAGGTTTTACCGGTCAGGCAGCAACCGTGGATGAAGGTCAGCGGCAGGCGCTTGGCGTCCACCGGCTGCTGGTAGCGCACATACATTTGCTCCACTGCCACCGTGCCACTGGCGGCGTAAGCGGGCAGGGTAGAGAGTGTGTCGGACTGGATATTGCGCCCGCCGACAAAGAAGCTGCCTTGCTTGTCCAGCACCAGGGGGCCGCTCAGAGCGGTGCTGGTGGTGCTGTTGGGCGGGCTGGCGCAGGCCGATAGAAGTGTGGCCAGCAGGGCCACGAGCACCATGCCTGCGCTGCGAATTACAAGATTATTTTTCAAGTTGCTCTCCTGGTTTACAAAACGCCTGAGGTACCACCATCCACATTGATGCTGGTGCCCGTCACATAACTGGCTGCGTCCGAGGCGAGGAAGGTGATGACGTTGAAGCGGCTTTGCTCTCGTGTTGCCCAGCGCGGACCAGGCCGATGCACACTGTGTTGACCAAAATATCGACGCGACCAAACGCGGCCAGCCGTTCACGCCCGCGCGCGGCAATGACGACCGATGCGCCCTCTGCGGCCAGCATCTGCGCCGTCGCTAAGCCAATGCCCTGGGTGGCACCGGTGACGATGGCGCATTTGTTGTGGAGATTGAGCTTCATGGATTTCAGATTCTCGTCATCAGCGCAGCACCGCACTCTTGTCTGCCGCTGTGATCAGCGCGGCGGCGTCCTCGGGCAACAAAAAGCCCTCAGTCACCGCACGCGCGGCGGCCTTCTTCACCACCGCGACATAGCCCTCATGCGAGCCGTAGCGCTCTTCAAGTGAAGAGCGCGGATCGTTGTTGGCAAGCCGCTGCGCCGCCGTGCGCGCAAACGGAATCATGCCGCCCGCGTAGTTGCAGATTTGACCTTTGTGAAAAGGCATGGCCCCATCCGCAGTGACGTTCCAGCCCAGGTAAGTGCCCAGTGGCGCGTCCAGCAACACCACAGGCACACCGCCCAGTTCGTTGCCGTCGGCATCGACCTTGGGCGCGAGCATTTTGAGTGCTTGCTTGATGCCGGGAGGTGTGTTGCTGGGGATGCCTGAACCATCGAGCGCGTTGAACTGCGGGCCCCAGTCGTAGTCCAGCACCGGCATGATGAAGTCCGCCTCGGGGAGGGTGGCGCGCAAGCCGGGTAGGGTGGGGAAGTCCAGCGCAGCCTTATTCGACTCGGCCAATTGACCAGCGGCCAGCGTAGGGTAGCGGTTGGGCGGCGGTGCGGTGTTGTTCATCACCCAGTTGCGGAAATGCACGCGGATCGCATTCACCGTTTGCGTGTGTGGCACCGGGTTGGCGGGCAGCTGGGCCATACCAAAGTTGTTGCCGGGGCACATCAAAGGTGCGGTAGGCAGGCCCACGCCGGGCAGGCTGCTGTCAAAGCCGCCTGCGCCGCCACCGTGGGTCGTGCTGGCGATGTAGTAGCGGCGCACGTTCGCAGGCAGAGGCAGGTCGGCCTTGGCGTCTGTGCCTACCCATTCGGGCGTGAGCTTGAGCGCCCAGACCTCGGCCGAGCCAAAGTGCTCGACGATTTTGGGGCAGGTCTTGCTGGCCGTGCAGCGGTCCAAAATGCCCGCCGCAGGCAGGCCGCGCACGGCGTCGGGGTGCGGCAGCCACCACTGCGGCCCTTCGCTACCGGCCTGGTACAGCTCCAGCACACCGTCGGGCTGGGCCCAGCGGAAGTTCAGCGCAATGCGGCGTCCGGCAATGATGGGCCACACGCCGTCGTGCACTTGGCTGCCATCCTCGGCCTGGTTAAACCCCAGGTGCAACCAGCCGCGCAAGAAGTTGCCCGACTGCGACACGCCGCGCGAGATGCTGTGCGTGACTGCCTTGGCAATCGGGTTGACCGTGCCTGTGTCATCGGCGTTGGATTTTTTGAAGAAGGCGGCCACGTCGCGCCAGGCCGCAAAGCCCACGCCCAGCACATAGGGGTCTTGTGCGGTGAAGACGACTTGGTACAGGCGCTTGGCGTCAAAGCCGGACTTCAGGCAAATCTGGCTCGGGTCGGGCGTGCCGGGGAAGGGGTTGGCGGCATCACACTTGGCCCAGGCCCAGTCGCTGGGTGCAACGGTGACTTCATCCATCACCTCGCCGCGCATGCCCTCGGCCCCGCGCGACACCAGCTTGGCATGCCTTGTGTCCAGGCTGACCGGTTTGTAGGGCACGGGGTTGGTCTGAACGATCAGCGCTTGCGAGGCCGGGCCGGATCGGTTCACGATGCGCCCCATGACTTCGCCCGTCACGGCGGCACCATTGGCCCCACGCGCCACCGGCAACTTGAGCCATTGAAAGCCATTGGCCGAGGCTTTGTCCTTGATGGCGGTCTGGCCCGCGTTGTCGCCTTGCCAGGCGCTCGCCAGCTCGATATCGCCCAGCGCCAACTCTTGCGGGGCGACCGGGAAGACGCGGCCCCGGTTGGGCACGTCATGCCACATCAGGCCACTGGCCTGACGCATGTCCACCGGCTTGTAGATGACAAAAGAGGCCACATAGCGCACCTTGCCGTCGGCGTCTTTGGCCAGCTCAATGTCTTGGATGATGGCGTTGCCCGGCAACTTGGGGTCCAACTCGCCAAAGGCGCGGCCTGCGACTTGTTCGTAGGCGATGGGCGGCGGGCTGCTGCCTGCGGGCGTGGCCATGGGGATCGTCTCGTCGATCACGATGCGGGTGACTCTGGCCTGGGCAGGCGCGCACAAAGCGGAACAAAGCACTAGGGCCAGCGCGCTGCTGACCCGCAACTGCGGGGTGTTAAACATCTATGTCTCCTCGATTTATTTTTTCGCTACCGGGTGAAAGTGTAGCGAAGGGCGCGCTGCCGACGCCAGGCCTTCTCAATTTCCACCACCAACCACACCACAGCCGCAGCGGCCAGGCACAGGGTCAATTCGTCAGCAGACAGCGGCTCGGTTTTGAAAATGGGGTTGAGTGCAGGCACATAAATGGTGGCCATCTGCAGCAAAAAGGTCAGCAGCACAGCGCCCAGCAAGGGTTTGTTTGACCGCAAGCCCAACCGCCAAAGCGATTCGGTTTCCGAGCGGATGGCCAGCACGTGCGCCATCTGCCCCAGTGTCAGCACCGTGAACACCATGGTTTGCCAGTGGGCATTTCCGTTTGACAAGGCCCAGGCCTGCACCCCCAGGCACAGGCCCGCCAGCAACAGGCCCACGCCCAGGATGTGCTGCCACATGCCGTGGGCAAACAGGCTCTCTTGCGGTGGGCGGGGCGGGCGCTGCATCACGCCGGGCTCGGCGGGCTCGGCCGCCAGGGCCAGCCCCGGAAGACCATCGGTGACGAGGTTGACCCACAGGATGTGGATGGGCAAGAGCGGAATGGGCAGCAACAGCATCGGGGCGAGAAAGATGGTCCAGATTTCGCCGGAGTTACCCGTCATGGCGTAGCGCACGAACTTGCGGACGTTGTCGTAGATGCGCCGCCCCTCGCGCACCGCCTTCACGATGGTGGCGAAGTTGTCGTCCAGCAGCACCAGGCTGGCGGCTTCACGGGCCACGTCGGTGCCGCCCTTGCCCATGGCCACGCCAATGTCGGCGCGCTTGAGGGCCGGGGCGTCGTTGACACCGTCGCCCGTCATGGCCACGAATTGGCCGTGCGACTGCAGCGCTTCGACAATGCGGATTTTTTGGGCCGGGTCCACGCGTGCGTACACCCGCACCTGCAAGACCTGGGCTTGCAGGGCGGCATCATCGAGCTGGGTGAGATCAGTTCCGGTCAGCACCGGCGCGTTCGCCGCAGAGACGATGCCCAGCCGCAGCGCAATCGCCCGCGCGGTGGCGGGGTGGTCGCCGGTGATCATGATGGGCGTGATGCCCGCCGTCGCGCACTCGGCCACCGCAGCGGCAGCCTCGGGGCGGGGTGGGTCAATCAGGCCGACCAGCCCCAGCAGGCACATGCCTGATTCCACAGCCTCCAATTCGTCCGATCCGGGCAGACGCTCATAGGTTTTGCGCGCCACCGCCAGCACACGCAAGCCCTCAGCGGCCATGGTCTCGGCTTGCGCCAGCCATTGGGCGCTTTGAATCTGTGGCTCCTCGTCTGCCAGTCGCTGCACGCTGTCCACCGACGTGGACCGTGGAATGACCGATTCCGGTGCCCCCTTGGTGTAGGCCACGAAGCCGCCCGTTGTGCGGTGAAAGGTGGTCATGCGTTTGCGCTCAGAGTCGAAGGGTTGCTCTGAAACACGCGGGTATTGCTGCTCCAATTCGCCCTTGTCCAGCCCGGCGAGTGCCGCCAAGGCGACCAGCGCCGTCTCGGTGGGGTCGCCTTGCCAGACGCCCGCTGGCGACAGGCTGGCGTCACTGCACAGCGCGGCAGCCCGTAGCAGTTCCGCATGGGCCGCAGGCGTTGTTGTACTGCCTGAGCGCCAGGTTTGACCGCTTGTTACCAGCATTTCGACGTGCATGCGGTTTTGGGTGAGGGTGCCGGTTTTGTCCGAGCAGATGGTGCTGACCGAGCCCAGTGTTTCCACCGATGGCAGGCGGCGCACGAGGGCCTTCATGTTCACCATGCGCCGCGCACCCAGCGCCAGCAGCACGGTGACGACAGCGGGCAGCGCCTCGGGGATGGCCGCCACCGCCAAACTGATGGCTGTCAGCGCCATGAGCAGGGGTGACTCGCCGCGCAGCACGCCCACCACGAACACAATGGCGCAAATCGCCAGCACCACCAGCGCCAGACGCTTGCCAAATGCCGCCAGACGCCGTTGCAAAGGGGTGCTGCGGTCTTCCTTGGTGTCCATCAGGCGGGCCACTTTGCCCAGCTCGGTCGCCATGCCTGTGGCCACCACCACGCCCCTGGCGCGGCCATGCGTTGCAGTCGTGCCTTTGAAGGCCATGTTCAGCCGGTCACCGAGTGCATGGACTGGCCCGGTCAATGGCGATGAGTGTTTTTCCACCGTGACCGATTCGCCCGTCAAGGCCGACTCATCGACCCGCAACTGGGCAATCTCGATCAAGCGCAGATCGGCAGGTATCTTGTTGCCCGCTTCCAATAGGACGATATCGCCAAGCACCAGAGCGCTGGCGGGCACGACTTGCGCCTGGCCACCGCGCAGCACCGTGGCGTGAGCCGCAGCGAGCTGGCGCAACGCGGCCATGGCGCGGTCCGCGCGCCAGGCCTGAATAAAACCGATCACCGCGTTGAGCAGGACGATCACCACAATGGCCAGGGTGTCCACCAAGTCACCGACCACGCCCGCCACCACGGCTGCGGCGATCAGGACCAGGATCATGAAGTCTCGAAATTGATCCAGCAGCAGGCTGGGCCAGCCCGGTCCTGGGGTGCTGACAAGTTCATTGGCACCGTGTTGCAGGGCGCGTTCTGTGGCCACATTGACGGGCAGGCCATGCTGTGGGTCCACGCCGTGGGCCTTGACCACTTCGTGCACCTCTCGCAGATGCCAGTCGTGGCCTGAGGTAAGAGGGGTGGCACCGTCCTCAGTCGTCATACAGGGCAGCGCCAAAGTTGGTTTGCATTTTGAAGCACCTATTACCTTGTCCGACCTGCGAGCCCTACGCCAGGACGATACCGAAGCAAGACTTACTGGGTGGCCAGCTCGGCGACAGCCGCGCCTTCAATGCCGTGGCGCTTGAGCGCCGCCGCCACATAGCCTGAGGCCTTCATCTCTTCGACAAAAGCACGCAAGTAGGTAATGCTTGCCGTGCGTGCTTTGGGTGTGCCGATGGCTTGGTTAATGACCATGAAGCGGCCATCAAGCAGGCGCAGGCCGGGGATGCGTTGGGCGTCGAGCTGGAGTTGCTGTTTGACGCCCGCTGCCACATCGAGGTTTTGCGCCATGAACAGATCGGTCACGGCGGGAGAGGTGGGGGCGCGCACCAGGGTGGCGGCTTTGATCTCGCGTTTGAGGAACAAGTCATACGCGCTGCCCAGTCCCACGGCGATGCGGACGCCGGGGCGGTCCACTTCTTCGTTGCGCTGAATGGGGGAGTTACTTCGCACCATGTACGGGCCTTCAATCACCACATAGGCCGCGCTGTAGCCGATGTCGGCCCCGCGCACCGGGTCAATGGCCACAAAGGCGATATCGACCTTGGCGTCTTTCACGGCTTCAACCACCTGACCGGCGGACGTGAAAGTGATCAACTCCAGTTTCACGCCCAAGCGCTGTGCCAGCTCACGGGAAAGGTCCACCGACACGCCACGCGCCTCACCGCTAACTGCGTCGCGCTTGGCCAGAATCGGGTTGCCCAAATTGATGGCGGCCCGCAAAGTGCCACCGGGGGCCAGCTCGGCCACCGTGGTTTGAGGTACATGACTACAGCCGCTCAACAAACCGGTCATGGAGAGTACAAGGGCGACAAAAACAAGAGTAATCTTCATGGTCAGGGACGCTCGTTGTCACACCGTTCACCCTGAGCTTGTCGAAGGGCTTCGACAAGCTCATCCCGAACGGAATTGCTTATTCGATCTTGGCCTTGGCGCGCAGATCATCCTGAAACTTGACGAGTTTTTGCTGGTTCAGCTGCTGGGAGATTTGCGGCTTGACGTCTTCCAGCTTGGGGGCTTGAGCTTCGCGCACGTCGTCCAGGCGGATGACGTGGTAGCCAAACTGCGATTTCACGGGTGTCTCGGTCATTTTCCCCTTGGCTAGCTTGACCATGGCGTCAGAGAACTCTTTCACGAACGAACCGGCGTTGGCCCAGTCGAGGTCGCCGCCATTGGCGCCAGACCCTGGGTCTTTGGACTGCTTCTTGGCGATGTCTTCAAACTTAGCCCCTTTTTTGATGGAAGCAATGATGGCTTTGGCATCGGCTTCTTTTTCCACCAGGATGTGGCGGGTGCGGTATTCCTTGCCGCTGTTGGCTGCGGCCAGTTTGTCGTACTCGGCCTTGATGTCGGCGTCCGTCACGCCGTTGGTTTTTTGGTAGTTGTTGAACAGTTCGCGGATCAGGATGGTCTGACGCGTGAGTTCCATCTGGGTTTTGAACTCTTCGCTGCTGTCCAGGCCTTGCTTTTGTGCTTCTTGCACAAACAGCTCACGGGCAATGACTTCGTCTTTGAGTTGACCCATCATCTCGGGGGTGACAGGGCGGCCCGAGCGGGCGAGCTGCTGTGCCAGCGCCTCCACGCGTGACGTGGGCACGGGCTTGCCGTTGACGATGGCCACGTTTTGCGCGGCGGCGGGGATGGCCAGCGCGCTAATCAGGGTGGCGGCGGCAATGGCCGAGTAAAAGGGCTTCTTCATCATGGGTCCTAAGATAAGTACAGAAAACAAAGTCCGTTCGCCCTGAGCTTGGCCTGTCCTGAGCCTGTCGAAGGATCGAAGGGCTGTTAAGGCTTCGACAAGCTCAGCCCGAACGGTGTATGCGAGTAATGTCCAAGTTTTTTAAAAGGTTTCAATGGCCAGTGCATGCACGCCCTGGTCAATGAAATCCTGCAGCGCATCATACACAAGGCGGTGGCGTGCCACACGTGTCTTGCCTGTAAAAAAGGGTGACGCAATACGCACCCGAAAGTGCGTACCGTAGCCCTGCTCATTGGCCCCTACATGGCCTGCGTGTTGGGCGCTCTCGTCAATGACGTCCAGCAGGGTGGGTTGTAGCCGCTCATGCAGGCGCTGCGTCATCTGGTGGGCGAGTTGGTCGAGTGGGTTCATTCTTTTTGGGGCTCTTCAGCCTTGATGTAACGCGCAATGTAGAGCCCCTGCGCCACGATAAAGGTCAGCGGAAAGGCATAGCCCCAGAGTTTGAAATTGACCCAGACTTCGGTGCTGTAAAAAGCCGCGACGTAAGCGTTGATGGCGGCCATGAAGGTGCAATAAATAATCCAGGCCAGATTCAGGCGCATCCAGACGGCATTGGGCAATTCCAGTTGGCTGCCCAGGAGCAGTTTGAGGATGTTTTTACGCATGCCCCACAGGGCCACAGCCAGTGCGATGGCCATGCTGGCGTAGAGCACGGTGGGCTTCCACTTGATGAAGCGCTCGTCATGCAGGCCCAAGGTCAGGGCACCGAAACCCAGGATCAGCACCAGCGTGATCTTGTGCATGAGCTGGAGCTTGCGGTCAATCAGGTAGATCAGCACCATTTGCACCACTGTGGCAGCCATCAACACGGCGGTGGCAGTGTAGATGTCGGCGAACTTGTAAGCCCCGAAGAACAGCAGGATGGGGAAGAAGTCGATCAGTATTTTCATGCGGTGATTATCGTGTGATCCGTTCGCCCTGAGCTTGTCGAAGGGCTCACAGGCTTCGACAAGCTCAGCCCGAACGGTTTTGGTTTTCCTGAGCGGGTTTGGTTTTTAGGGTTTGAAGTCGAGCGAGGCCGAGTTCATGCAGTAGCGCAGACCGGTGGGGGCGGGGCCGTCGTCAAACACATGGCCCAGGTGAGCACCGCACTGCGCGCACAGGGTTTCAGTGCGGCGCATGCCGTGGGCGCGGTCCACCACGTCGGTGATGGCGTCGGGTGCAGCGGCTTGGGAAAAGCTGGGCCAACCGCAGCCCGCGTCAAACTTGGTGTCGGAGTCAAACAGCTTGGCCCCGCAGCAGATGCAGGCGTAGCTGCCGGGTGCCCAATGTTTTTCGTACTTGCCTGTGTAGGGTCGCTCGGTGGCGGCTTTGCGGGTGACATTAAAGGCCACGGGCTCGGCCCCTTTTTCGGCCAGCAGGGCTTTCCATTCGGCGTCGGTTTTTTGAATCATGATGGGTTTAAAAAATAGGTTTTAAGTTTTAAGAGGAGCAACTGATTTCAATCGAAGAAGCCCAGTCGGGCGGAAAGTCGGCATAGCTCTCAAAACCGGGATGCTCAGCAAACGGGTTTTCCAACAAGGCCAGTAGGTTATGGACACCGGAAAAGTCTTTTAGTTTCGCGGCACGAATGGCTTGTTCGCCCAAATGGTTGCGCAGGATGAATTTTGGGTTGGTTTTTAGCATCAAATCGGCCGATAGCCCTTTATTCATTAGCGTGAGCAGCTCCGAATACTGTAGCAACCATTGATCCAAGTCGGGCCGATTCAAAAACAGATCACGCACCGGATCGGCCTGGCCGTCAGCCACCCAGTGGCTCAAACGACGCCAGAAGATCGTGTAGTCCACTTTGTCTTGTGCCAGCAGTTTCAACACCGTCTCAATCAAAGCCAGGCCGCCTGGCACGGCTTGATGCAGCCCCAACTTGGCGCGCATACGGGCTTGCAGCGCGGCGGGGAAGACCGTTTTATAGGACTCCAGCGCCGCCAGCGCCAGCTCTTGTTCTTCAATCAAAGGCAGCAGCGCCTGCCCCAGGCAAAACAGGTTCCAGTAGGCGATATTGGGTTGCTGCTGGTAGGCGTAGCGCCCCTGCGTGTCCGAGTGGTTGCAGATGTGGGCCGGATCGAACCCGTCCAGAAATTGAAACGGGCCGTAGTCAATCGTCAGACCCAGAATGCTCATGTTGTCGGTGTTCCTCACGCCGTGGCAAAAGCCCACCGCCTGCCAGTGCGCCACCATCTCGGCGGTGCGCTCAGCTACCGCCTGGAGCAGGGCAGCATAGGGGTTGCCGTTGAACTGCGCTGAGGTGCGGCAGGCTGGGTAGTAGCGGTCAATCACGTAGTCGGCCAACTGCTGGAGTTGCGGCAATTGGTTGCGGTAGGCGAAGTGCTCAAAATGACCGAAACGGATGAAGCTCGGGGCCACGCGGGTCACCACGGCTGCGGTCTCGGCCTCTTCACGGTAAATCGACGCGTCCGATCCGGTCACGCACAGCGCGCGTGAGGTCGGCGCGCCCAAACCGTGCATCGCTTCGCTGCACAAAAACTCGCGGATGCTGGAGCGCAGCACGGCGCGGCCATCGCCCCCGCGTGAGTAGGGCGTGCGCCCCGCGCCCTTGAGTTGCACCTCCAATCCGCCCGCTGTTTCGCCCAGCAGCAGCGCGCGGCCATCGCCCAACTGCCCGGCCCACACGCCAAACTGGTGGCCGCTATAGACCGAAGCCAAGGGCTGCGTGCCCGCCAGCGCCCGGTTGCCACTGAGTGCATCGAGCAGTTCATCGGATTCCATCCAAGCCGCGTCCAGACCCAACTCGCGCGCTACGGAAGCGCTGCGCCCCACCCAATAGGGTGCGGGCAGCGGCTGGGGCGGCAGCGCGGTGCTGAAGTCCAGGCCGAGTTGGGCGAAGCGGTTGTGCCAGTTCAGGCCGATATCGAGAGCTGCGTTCATTTCAGAAACCATAGTCATGCCGCAATTGTCAGGCAACTGCGGGTCAGTTGATGCCCATGGGGTTGGCTTGGGAAAATGCCTTGACGCTGAAGGTGCCGATATGTATCATGAGACATACCGTTGCAAATAAGGAGTTCATCCATGCACCAAACCGCAAAAATTTTCGCCACAGGTCGCAGCCAAGCGGTTCGTTTGCCGCTGGAGTTTCGCTTTGACGTCGCCGAAGTCTTCATCCGCCACGACCCACTCACCGGCGACGTCGTACTCTCACGCAAGCCGACCAATTGGCAAGGCTTGCTCGACGTGGTGGCACTCAATAAGGGTGAAGACCTGTTGATTGAGCGCCGCCAAACTCACGCACGGCGTGACCCCTTTGAGGGCTGGGAGGAATGAGTCAGCGCTACATGCTCGATACCAACGTGGTCAGCCACATCATGCAGGGGCGAGACGCCGCATTGCTGGCGCGCCTGACCGAAGTGCCCGTGGGTCAGGCGGTGATCTCCAGCGTCACCCTCGCGGAACTGGAGTACGGCTTGCAGCGCAAAGGCCAACCTGTTCGCTTGCGAAATGCCCTAAGCCAAGTGCTGCTGCGCATGGATGTGCTGCCTTGGGATGAGCCCGTCGGTGTCTGCTATGGCGAATGGTGTGCAGTGCTAGAGGCCAGAGGCATTAACCTCAGCGACTTTGACATGATGATCGCCGCGCACGCCTTGGCCCTGGATGTAACCCTGGTCAGCCGTGACAAGGCGTTTGCGCAGATTGCAGCTCGTCTGAAGTTGCAAGTTTGGTAGTCTCTCGTTCGGTACAACACACAAGGATTCCCCCATGCTCGGCCTGATGCAAAACCAACCCCTGTTGATCTCAAACCTGATCGAGTTTGCGGATCGCCACCACAGCGATGGCGAGATCGTCTCGCGCCGTGTGGAGGGCGATATCCATCGCTCGCATTGGAGCGAAATCGCCCGGCGCGCGCGCCAAGTGGCCAACGCCTTGGACGCCCTGAAGCTGGGATTTGGGGACAGGGTGGCCACCATCGCCTGGAACGGCTACCGCCACCTGGAGCTGTACTTCGGCGTGAGCGGATCGGGGCGTGTGCTGCACACCATCAACCCGCGCCTGCACCCCGAGCAGATCGCCTGGATTGCCAACCACGCCGAAGACACGGTGCTGTGTTTTGACATGACGTTTTTGCCGCTGGTGCAGGCGGTGCACGCCAAGTGCCCGACGGTCAAGCACTGGGTCGCGCTGTGCGATGCGGACAAATTGCCTGCCAACACGGGCATACCCGGTTTGCAGAGCTACGAGGCCTTGCTTGCGGCTCAGCCCGAGCAGTACCACTGGCCCGAGTTGGATGAGAACACCGCCTCCAGCATGTGCTACACCAGTGGCACCACGGGCAACCCCAAGGCCGCGCTGTACAGCCACCGCTCCACCATCCTGCACGCCTATGCCGCCGCGCTGCCGGATGTGATGTGCCTGAGCGCACGTGACTCGGTGTTGCCGGTGGTGCCTATGTTTCACGTCAACGCCTGGGGCATTCCCTACTCGGCGGCTCTCACTGGCTGCAAGCTGGTGTTTCCCGGCCCGGCGCTGGACGGCAAGTCGATTTACGAATTGATTGAAGCGGAGAAGGTGACGTATGCGGCGGGGGTGCCCACCATCTGGCAAATGCTGCTGGGCCACATGAAGCCCGCCGGGCTGAAGTTCTCCGCCCTCAAGCGCACGGTGATTGGCGGCTCGGCTTGCCCGCCCGCCATGATCGCGGCCTTCAACGACGACTACGGTGTGGAGGTGTTGCACGCTTGGGGCATGACGGAGATGTCGCCCCTGGGCACGCTGTGCACTTTGAAAAACAAGCACTTGACGCTGCCCCCTGCCGAGCAAATGAAGATCCGCCTGAAACAGGGTCGAGCCATCTTTGGTGCGGACATGAAAATCGTGGACAGCGAGGGCCATGAGCAGCCCTGGGACGGGAAGGCCTACGGCGACTTGTTGGTCAAAGGGCCATGGATGTTGCGCGAGTACTTCAAAGGTGAGGGCGGTGACCCGCTGATCAAAGATGCGCAAGGCCAGGCTTGGTTCCCCACGGGGGACGTGGCCACGATTGACGCTGACGGCTTCATGCAGATCACCGACCGCAGCAAAGACGTCATCAAGTCCGGCGGTGAGTGGATCAGCTCCATCGAGGTGGAAAACATCGCGGTGGCGCACCCCGCCGTGGCCATGGCAGCTTGCATCGGCGTGGCGCACCCCAAGTGGGACGAGCGCCCGATTGTGGCGGTGGTGAAGAAGCCGGGGGCCGAGCTCACGCGCGAAGCATTGCTCCAGTTTTATGAGGGCAAGACGGCCAAGTGGCAAATCCCCGACGATGTGGTGTTTGTCGATGCGATCCCGATTGGCGCCACCGGCAAGATGCTCAAGACCAAGTTGCGCGAAGTTTTGAAAGACTACAAACTGCCCAATACCTGAGCCCCGGACCTAGGGTCTAGGGTCTATCCCTAGCAGTTTTACCTAAAAATTCTTGTACGCTGGATGTTCTTTTGATAATTAAGGAGATTGCTGATGAAGTTCGCCGTAAAAATCGTCGCCGCCTGTGCCGCTCTTGTCTTTGCGGGTGGGGC
This sequence comes from Hylemonella sp., assembly GCA_031427355.1. Taxonomy (GTDB): domain Bacteria; phylum Pseudomonadota; class Gammaproteobacteria; order Burkholderiales; family Burkholderiaceae_C; genus CANCDA01. The sequence goes on along the minus strand of JANPNG010000197.1, from coordinate 11,832 downwards.
TTTGGCCCAAAAAGGCGAGACCGTCAAGATCGCTTTCATTGATCCACTGTCCGGCCTGATGGGGCCAGTGGGTTCCAACCAGCTCAAGGGCTTTCAATTTTTCGCTGAAAAGTTCAACAAGACCAACCCGGCGGGTGTGAAGTTTGAGGTGGTCAGCTTCGACAACAAACTCAGCCCGGCTGAGAGTCTGAACGCCCTCAAAGCGGCCATCGACCAGGGTGTGCGCTACATCACGCAGGGCGACGGCTCTTCGGTGGCGGGGGCCTTGATTGATGCGGTGGCCAAACACAACGAACGCAACCCGGGCAAGGAGGTGATCTTCCTCAATCACTCGGCGGTGGACCCCGACTTCACCAACAGCAAGTGCAACTACTGGCACTTCCGCTTTGACGCGGACACCTCGATGAAGCTCGAAGCCATGACCAGCTTCATCCAAGACCAGAAAGATGTGAAAAAAGTCTATCTGCTCAATCAGAACTACTCTCACGGCCAGCAGGTGGCGACCTTTGCCAAGAGCAACCTTCAGCGCCGACGCCCGGATGTGCAGATCGTCGGCGAAGACCTGCACCCACTGGCCCAGGTGCGTGACTTCGCCCCCTACATCGCCAAGATCAAGGCCGCAGGCGCTGACACCGTGATCACCGGCAACTGGGGCTCAGACCTCGCGCTGCTGATCAAGGCGGCCAACGAAGGGGGCTACACCGGCAAGTTCTACACCTACTACACCGGCGTGACGGGCACGCCCACGGCGCTGGGTTCGGGTGGCGCTGGTCGCGTGTTCCAGATCTCTTACAACCACTACAACATGGGTGGCCAGATGGGGCAGTGGCAGTCCGAGTACCAAACTCGTTTCAAGGACGATTTCTATACCGGCTCCATCATTCACATCTACTCCATCTTGGGTGAGGCCATGGCCAAGGCCAAGTCCACCGACCCCATCAAAGTTGCAGCGGCCATGGAGGGTTTGAAGTTCAAGAGCTACAGCGGCGAGGTGGAGATGCGCAAGACCGACCACCAGTTGCAGCAGCCGCTGTACCTGACGGTCTGGCAAAAGGCCGACAAGAAGTTCCCCTACAACCTTGAAAACACCGGCATGACGCTGGCCCTGGTCAAGGAGTTCCCGGCCTACATCGCCAGCACGCCCACTAGCTGTCAGATGAAGCGTCCCTGAGCCGTTTTTGACGCGGTTTTTAATCCATGGAGTTCTTCATCATCTCCATGCTCAATGGTTTGAGCTATGGATTGCTGCTCTTCATGCTGAGTTCAGGTCTAACGCTGATCTTCAGCATGATGGGTGTGCTCAATTTTGCCCACGCCAGTTTTTACATGCTGGGGGCCTATATCGGCTACACGGTCGCAGGTCTGGTCGGGTTCTGGCCTGGCTTGGTGGTCGCGCCCTTGGTGGTGGGCGGCCTGGGCGCTCTGTTTGAGCGACTGGCTTTGCGCAAGGTTCACAAGTTTGGCCATGTGCCCGAATTGCTGATCACCTTCGGCCTGTCCTACCTGATCCTGGAGTTGGTGCAACTGGTTTGGGGCCGCACGGCGGTGGACTTCAATCCACCGGTCAGTTTGCAGGGGCCGATGTTCACGCTGATCCACGATACCGTGAACGGCGTAGGCTTCATTTGGGGTGCTGCACCTGCCAGCCTGTGCCAGGCGAGCGATGCCGCTGTGCAGGTGGCCTGCTCGCCCTTTCCCGCCACACGGGGTTTCATGATGCTGGTGGCTCTGCTCATGTTGGTGGTGCTGTGGCTGCTTCTCACCCGCACACGCATTGGCCTGGTGATCCAGGCGGCTTTGACGCATCCTGAGATGGCCGAAGCACTGGGGCACAACGTGCCACGCGTGTTGATGCTGGTGTTTGGGGCAGGCGCGGGCTTGGCAGGCTTGGGTGGCGTGATCGGTGGCAGCACGTTTGTGACCGAGTCCGCCATGGCGGCCACTGTGGGTTCGGTGATTTTTGTCGTGGTGGTGGTGGGGGGGCTGGGCTCTTTGCTGGGCGCTTTTTTGGCATCGATCTTGATTGGCGTGATCCAGACGTTTGCCGTGGCCTTTGATTATTCCTTCATCACTCTGGCACAGCAGTTGGGTGTGGAGTTGAGCGATGCACTCAAAGCCAACCCGGTGGTCAAGCTCACGCTGTCGCAGGTGGCACCCATCCTTCCTTACTTGTTTTTGGTGCTGGTTTTGATTTTCCGGCCCAAGGGCCTCTTGGGCACGCGAGACGAATAAAGCCATGACAGCGCGCGATTTCGAATTCAAATCCTACAACGTGGGGCGCTGGCTCATCTGGGGCGCTTTTGCCCTGTTGCTGCTACTCGCCCCCAAGCTGTTCTCCAGCAACCTGGCCGTTACCATGCTGTCGCGCATGGGCCTGGGCATGATTGCCTACCTGTCCTACAACATTTTGCTGGGGCAGGGCGGCATGCTGAGCTTTGGCCACGCTGTTTACTCGGGGCTGGGTGCGTACATGACCATCCATGCACTGAACATGGTGAGCAGTGGTGCCTTGCCTCTGCCGGTGAGTCTGCTGCCCTTGATCGGCGGTTTGGCTGGTATGGGTTTTGCCGTTCTGTTTGGTTATGTCACCACGCGCAGGGCAGGCACGCCTTTTGCCATGATCACCTTGGGCATGGGTGAACTGGTGTTTGCCATGTCGCTGATGTTCTCGGAGTTCTTTGGCGGTGAGGCGGGTGTGTCGGGCAACCGCGTCACAGGCCTCGCCGTTTTTGGCATCAGCTACGGGCCACCAATTCAGGTTTACTACCTGATTGCCGTCTATACCTTTGTCTGCGTGGCCTTGATGTTCGCCTTCACGCGCACGCCACTGGGCCGCATGCTCAACGCCGTGCGTGACAACCCGGAGCGGGTGGCCTTCATCGGCTACAACACCCAGCAGGTGCGCTACCTGGCCTTCATCATCGCGGGGTTTTTTGCAGGCATCTCAGGTGGGCTGGCCAGTCTTTTGTATGAAATCGTGACGGCCGAGGTGGTCAGCGCTTTGTACTCGGACGTCTATTTGTTGTTCACGGTGCTGGGTGGCGCCACCTTCTTCTTTGGTCCCATCATCGGTGCTGTGCTGGCGGTGCTTGCCAGGGTGTTGCTCTCGGAGTTGAGCCAAGCCTGGCTGCTCTACCTGGGCTTGATTTTTGTCTTCATGGTGATGTACGCACCGGGGGGTATGGCCAGCTTGATCATGATGAATCTGCGTGTGGCGTCATTCGGTTTGTTACGCAAGTTGTGGGTCAGTTATTTGGGGCTGGCCATCACCGCGCTGGTGATGCTGTTGGGCGCGGCTGTGGTGATCGAGATGATTTACCACCTGCAACTCAACGCGGCCATGGGGCCGACGCTACGTTTTGTCGGTATCCAACTCAATGCGCACAGCGTGGATCACTGGTTTGGTGCAGTCTTTGTCATGCTCACGGGCCTTGGCCTGTTTGAGCTGTGCCGCCGCCAGTTCGCACGCGAATGGAGTGGCATTCAGGAAGAGATCGAGCACGAGATTCAGCGTAGGAGAGCCCTATGAACGGTACTGCCACCGGGGCTCATTCGGCTTTGGAGCTGAAGGATCTCTACAAAAGTTTTGGCAAAACCGAGATTATTCGCGGCGTTAATCTCGCGGTGCAGACTGGCGAACGCGTAGCCGTGATCGGACCCAACGGCGCGGGTAAGTCCACGCTGTTCAACCTCATCAGTGGTCGCCTGGAGCCCACCCGTGGCGAAGTGCTGTTGCAGGGGACACGCATTGACGGGCTCAAACCCTTTGAGATCAACCGCCTGGGGCTGGCGCGCAGCTTCCAAATCACCAACATCTTCCCCAAGCTCAGCGTGTTTGAGAACCTGCGCTGTGGCGTGCTCTGGAGTCTGGGCTACAAATACAGCTTCTTCAAATTCCTGGCCGATTTGAAAGACGCCAATGAGCGCACGGATGAACTGATGGAAATGATCGGGCTGGACCGCAAGCGTGACGTCTTGGCCATGAACCTGACCTACGCCGAGCAACGCGCGCTGGAGATCGGCGTCACCATTGCCGGCGGTGCCCAGGTCATCCTGCTGGACGAGCCCACATCGGGCATGAGCCGCAGCGAAACCACGCGCTTTATCAAGCTCATTCGCCAAGTGACGGAGGGCAAGACGCTGCTCATCGTGGAGCACGACATGGGTGTGGTGTTTGGCCTGGCCGACAAAATTGCCGTGGTGGTGTATGGCGAAGTGATCGCCTTTGATACGCCGGAGGCAGTGCGCGCCAACCCCAAGGTGCAAGAGGCCTATCTGGGCTCAACGGTCGCCGACGCCCAAGCCACCGGACACTGACCATGAGCCTGTTGAAAATTGAGGATCTGCAAGCCTTTTACGGCAAGAGCCATGTGCTGCACGGTGTGCATCTCGATGTGGAGCCGGGTGAAATTGTCGCCCTGCTAGGGCGCAACGGCTCAGGGCGATCCACCACAGCCAAAGCCATCATGGGTCTGGTGGACTGTGCTGGTCGCGTGCAATGGAAGGGGCAAGATATTCTGGGCCGCAAAGCCTTTGAGATTGCCCATTTGGGCATCGGCTATGTGCCAGAGGGTCGAGACATTTTCCCCAAACTCACCGTCCATCAAAACCTGCTGCTGGGGCAAAAAGGCAAGGGCGCTGGCAGCCGCTGGTCGTTTGACGACATGTACGCCATGTTTCCCCGCCTCAAGGAGCGCCAGCACAACGAGGCGGGTGTGCTGTCGGGTGGCGAGCAGCAGATGCTCACCCTGTGCCGCACCTTGATGGGCGACCCAGACCTCATCATCATCGACGAGCCCACCGAAGGCCTGGCCCCGAAGATTGTCGAACTGGTGGGCGAGTACCTGAAAAAACTCAGGGGGCGCGGTATCTCCGTATTGCTGATCGAACAGAAACTGACCATTGCCATGGCCATCTCCGACCGCGCGCTGGTCATGGGTCATGGGTCCATCGTGTTTGAAGGCACGCCGGAGAGCCTTCGCCAAGACGTCGATATTCGACGCGAGTGGCTGGAGGTTTAAGCGCGTCTTAAAGCCTCTACAATCAAAGCGAACGATCGTTCTTTTTTATCATTTCGAGGAAAACAAGCATGAGCGCTGATTACCAAGTCCATGGCGATGTGGCCGTCATCACACTGAACAACCCTCCGGTCAACGGACTGGGCTTTATCACGCGTCAAGGCATTACCGATGGTTTGACTCAAGCCAATGCCGATGCGGCGGTCAAAGCCATCGTTATCACCGGGGCGGGCAAGGCCTTTTCGGGTGGTGCTGACCTCAAGGAATTTGGTACACCCAAAGCCTTGCAGGAGCCCAACCTGCTGAGCGTGATATTGGCCATCGAGAACTCGTCCAAACCCGTGGTGGCTGCGCTCCATTCAGTGGCCATGGGCGGCGGGCTGGAACTGGCGTTGGGCTGCCACTACCGCATTGCTGCGCCCGGCTGCAATGTGGCGCTGCCCGAGGTCAAGCTCGGCCTGATTCCCGGTGCCGGTGGCACGCAGCGCCTGCCGCGCGTGCTGGGGGTGGAGACCGCGCTCAACATGATCGTCAACGGTGAGCCAGTCAAGAGCGAAATGTTGGCCTCGCTGCCCGGCCAAAAGCTGTTTGACAAACTGGCCTCGTCACCTGCGTCATTGGCTGATGAGGCGCTGACCTTGGCCCGTGCGATGGCCGATGTTCGACCGCTGCCCCTGGTGCGCAACCTGTCCTGCAAACACCCGCTGGGCGACGCCTACTTCCAGTTCGCGCGCAACACGGTCAAGGCCATGGCCAAGAACTACCCGGCACCCGTCAAATGCGTGGAAGCGATTGAAGCGGCCACCAAGAAGAAGTTCGACGATGGCATGGTGTTTGAGCGCGAGCTGTTCATCAACCTGATGTGGACGCCTGAGTGCCGCGCGCTGCGACACCTCTTTGTGGCCGAGCGCGCTGCGTCAAAAATCCCCGATGTGCCCGCAGATACTGCGCAACGAGCTATCAATTCAGTAGCGGTTATCGGCGCAGGCACCATGGGTGGCGGCATCACCATGAATTTCCTCAACGCCGGCATCCCAGTGAAGATGCTGGAAACCAAGCCCGAAGCGCTGGAGCGCGGCCTTGCCACCATCCGAAAAAACTACGAAGGCCAGCTCAAAAAAGGCAAGCTCAAGCAGGACAACTACGAGCAGCGCATGGCCTTGCTCAGCACCACGCTGAGCTATGACGACATCAAGGACGCCGACCTGGTGATCGAGGCCGTGTTTGAAGAGATGGGCGTCAAAGAGGCCGTGTTCAAACAACTCGACGCGGTGATGAAACCCGGTGCGATCCTGGCCAGTAACACCTCCACGTTGAATGTGGATCAAATCGCCGCCTTCACCCAACGCCCGCAAGATGTGGTTGGCCTGCACTTCTTCAGCCCGGCCAACGTGATGAAACTGCTGGAAGTAGTGCGCGGTGCCAAGACAGGTAAAGACGTGCTGGCCACCGTGATGGCAGTGGCCAAGAAAATCAAAAAAATTGCCGTGGTCTCCGGCGTGTGCGATGGCTTTATCGGCAACCGCATGATTGAGCAGTACAGCCGACAGGCGGGCTTCTTGCTGGAAGAAGGTTGCACCCCCGCGCAGGTGGACCGCGCAGTCGAGAAATTCGGGTTTGCCATGGGGCCTTTCCGAATGGGCGATTTGGCGGGCAACGACATCGGCTGGGCCATTCGCAAGCGCCGCTACGTTGAAAAGCCCAACCTCAAGTACAGCAAGACGGCGGATCTTTTGTGCGAATTGGGTCGCTTTGGCCAGAAGACCGGCGCAGGCTGGTACGACTACCAGGCCGGCAAGCGCGACGCCATCCCCTCGCAACTTGTGGTGGACATGATCGACAAGCACCGCAAAGACTTGGGGCTGACCCCGCGTAAAATTTCTGACGAAGAGATCGTGCAACGCCTGGTGTATTCGCTGGTCAACGAGGGCGCGCACATTCTGCAAGACGGCATCGCCGCGCGCGCCAGCGACATCGACATGGTGTACATCACCGGTTATGGCTTCCCCATTTACCGGGGCGGCCCGATGCAGTACGCCGATACAGTGGGCCTGTTCAACGTGGCACAAAGCATGAACCGCTTTGCGCAAAACCCGATGGACGACGCTGAGTTTTGGCAACCCGCGCCACTGCTGGCCAGACTAGTGGCTGAAGGCAAGACCTTCAACTGATCAAAGGAAAAAATCATGACCTCCGCACTTATCGTTTCCACCGCTCGCACCCCCTTGGCCAAGAGCTGGAAGGGTGCCTTCAACATGACCCACGGCGCCACCCTGGGCGGCCACGCCGTGCAGCACGCGGTGCAGCGCGCGGGTGTTGACCCGGCCCAGATTGAAGACGTCATCATGGGCTGTGCCAACCCCGAAGGGGCTACCGGCTGGAACATCGCGCGTCAGATTGGCCTCAAGGCCGGGCTGCCCATCAGCGTCTCGGGGGTCACTGTCAATCGCTTTTGCTCATCGGGTCTGCAAACCATTGCCATGGCAGCGCAACGCATCATCGCGGGCGAGGGCGAGGTGTATGTGGCGGGCGGTGTGGAAAGCATCTCTTGCGTGCAGCAAGAAATGAACCTGCACATGTTCCAAGACCCAGCGCTGGCCCGGCAAAAGCCAGAGATTTACTGGAACATGCTGCAAACCGCCGAACAGGTCGCCAAACGCTACAACATCAGCCGCGATGTGATGGACGCCTACGGTGCAGCCAGTCAGCAAAAAGCCTGCGCAGCGCAGAACGCGGGCTACTTTGACGCCGAGATCGCCCCCATCACCGTCACCGCTGGCATTGCCGACAAAACGCTAGGTCTGGTCACGCGTGAGGTGACCGTGAGCCGTGACGAAGGCACGCGTGAAGGCACAACGGTCGAGGCCATCAGCGGCCTGCGCTCGGCCCTGCCGGGTGGCTTGATCACGGCGGGCAACGCCAGCCAGTTCTCCGACGGTGCGGGTGCCTGCGTGGTGGTGCATGAGAGCGTGGCCGAGAAACAAGGCTTGACACCCCTGGGCCGCTTCCTGGGCTTTGCTGTGGCCGGTTGCGAGCCTGATGAGATGGGCATTGGCCCGGTGTTTGCCATCCCCAAAGTGCTCAAGCGCCTGGGCTTGACCGTGGCCGACATTGACCTGTGGGAACTCAACGAAGCCTTTGCCGTACAGGTGCTGTACTGCCGCGACAAGCTCGGCATCCCCGCCGACCGGCTCAATGTGAACGGCGGCGCCATCGCCCTGGGTCACCCCTACGGCGTGAGCGGCCAGCGCCTGACCGGCCACGCCCTGATCGAAGGCAAACGCCGGGGTGCCAAACGCGTTTGCATCACCATGTGCATTGGTGGGGGCATGGGGGCGGCGGGTGTCTTCGAGGTGCTGTAAGGTAAGCGCTGAATTGAGCCAGGTCTCTCGTTCTCGAACGTAAGCACAAGGGTGTTGTGAATGAGCTACCGACAAACGCTTGATTTCCTGCTTTATCAGTGGCTCAAGGCGGACACGTTCAGCCACCGCACCCGCTTCGCCGACCACTCCCGCGAAACCTTTGACGCCGTGCTCGACACCTGCGAGCGCATTGCGCGTGAGAAGTACGCGCCGTTCAATCGCACGGTCGATACCGAAGAGCCGCGCTTTGATGGCGAGAAGGTCATCCTGCCGCAGGCCACACACGAGGCGCAAAAAGCCTACGCGGCATCGGGCATGCTGTGCGCCGCGCAAGACTATGAAGTGGGCGGCATGCAGTTGCCCTACACAGTTGAGGCGGCCGCCAACTCATTTTTTGGCTACGCCTCGGTCAGCATGGGTTCGGGTCTGCTGACAGCGGGCAATGCCAACCTGCTGATGGTGCACGGCACGCCGCTGCAACAAACCGTATTTGCTCAAAACGAATTTTCCGGGCGCTTCTCGGGCACCATGTGTTTGAGCGAGCCGCAGGCGGGCTCAAGCCTGTCCGACATCACCACCCGTGCCGTGCCTGATGGGGCCGAGTTTGAAGCCGACCCGCTCGGCCCGCGCTACCGCCTCAAGGGCAACAAAATGTGGATTTCGGCGGGCGAGCATGAGTTGACCGAAAACATCATCCACCTTGTGCTGGCCAAAATTCCCGGCCCCGACGGCAAGCTGATCCCTGGCACACGCGGCATATCGCTCTTCATCGTGCCCAAAAAACTAGTGGACACCCACGGCCAACTCACGGGCGTGCGCAATGATGTGGCACTGGCCGGCCTGAACCACAAGCTGGGTTGGCGCGGCACGACCAACACGCTGCTCAATTTTGGTGAGGGCAAATTTCCAGTCACCGATACGCCGGGGCTGGACGGCCAGGGCAGCGGTGCGGTGGGCTACCTGGTGGGTCAACCGGGCGGCGGCCTGCGCTGCATGTTCCACTTGATGAATGAGGCACGCATTGGCATTGGCATGGCCGCCACCATGCTCGGCATGGCGGGCTACCATGCGTCGCTGGACTACGCCAAAAACAGACCACAGGGGCGACCCATGGGAGCCGCTGGAAAAGACCCAGCTCAGCCCCAAGTGCGCATCATCGAACACGCCGACGTCAAGCGCATGCTGCTGGCGCAAAAAACCTATTGCGAGGGCGCGCTGGCGCTGGCCCTGTATTGCGCGCGCCTGGTGGACGAGCAACACACCGGTGAGCCTCAAGCGGCGGATGAGGCCCGGCTGCTGCTGGAGGTGCTCACCCCCATTGCCAAGAGCTGGCCCAGCGAATGGTGCCTGGAGGCCAACTCCCTGGCCATTCAGGTGCATGGCGGCTACGGCTACACGCGCGATTTCCCGGTGGAGCAGTACTGGCGCGACAACCGCCTCAACATGATCCACGAAGGCACGCACGGCATCCAGGCGCTGGACCTGCTGGGGCGCAAGGTGCGCATGGAAGAGGGGCGGGGCTTGGAACTGCTGATCGGGCGCATTGAGTTGACCCTGGCGCGCGCGCGCAAGCACCCCGAACTGGCCGAACACGCCGACCAGCTCGACCAAGCCTTATCGCAAATTGCAGCGGCCACCGAAGCCGCCTGGGCCACGGGTGAGCCCACGCAAGCCCTGGCCAACGCCGTGCCCTACATGCAGGCGTTTGGCCACACGGTGCTGGCCTGGATCTGGCTGGATGTGGCGCTGGCGGCCCTGGTCTTGACTAGCGCAGAATCAGCCCTGGCCCAGCGTGGCCGTTTATTGGCAACCCAGTTCTTTTTCAGGTACGAGTTGCCAAAAATCGGTGCCTGGCTTGAGGTGGTCAAAACGCGCGACATGACTTGCGCCCAATTTCCTGAGGAGGCTTTTTAATGGCCAGCAAAAAAACATTGATGCGGATACAGCGATTGGTGTGGATCTACATCTACGGCGGGCTACTGGCCATGGTGCTGGGCATCTTTGTGGCCCGCGCCGACATCGCACTAGCGCGCTCCATGCAGGGCGTGGGCTTGTTTTTTATGATTCTGGGCATCGTGCTGATCTACGTGCGTTCGCGTTTGAAAGAAACCCCATCAACTCAAAACTAGTCTCATGACCAAAACCATCCAGCAACTCTTCGACCTCAAGGGCAAGACGGCCCTCATCACCGGTGGCTCGCGCGGCCTGGGCCTGCAAATGGCCCACGCGCTGGGCGAGGCCGGGGCACGCATCATGCTCAGCGCTCGCAAGGCCGATGAGCTGGAGCAGGCCGTGGCCGAGCTACAGGCCGCAGGCATTGATGCGCGCTGGATCGCCGCTGACTGCGCCAAAGAGCCCGACATCCATCGTCTGGTGAATGAAACCCTTCAGCGCATGGGCGATGTGGACATTCTGGTCAACAACGCCGGGGCCGCCTGGGGCGCACCGGCGGAAGATCATCCCATTCATGCCTGGGACAAGGTGATGAACGTCAATATCCGTGGCTACTTCATCATGAGCCAGGCCGTTGGCAAGAAGAGCATGATTCCCAGACGGTCAGGCCGCATCATCAACATTGCGTCGATTGCCGGCCTCGCCGGCAACCCACCCGAGATGACCACCATTGCCTACAACACGTCCAAGGGCGCGGTCATCAACTTCACCCGCGCCCTGTGCGGTGAATGGGGTAAGTACAACATCAACGTCAATGCCATCTGCCCCGGCTTCTTCCCCAGCAAAATGACGGCAGGCACGCTCCAGGCGCGCGGTGTAGAAAGGTTGGCAGCCCACGCTCCCCTAAAACGATTGGGGGATGACGAAGACCTCAAAGGCTTGTGCGTGTTGCTGGCGTCGGACGCAGGCAAGCACATCACCGGTCAGGCCATTGCGGTGGATGGCGGCGTGAGCAGCGTGAAAGGATCAGCGTGAGCTTCGGTGTTGAAATTCCCTTTGTCACCCACCTGGGATTTGAGTTGACGCTGTTCGACGGCGGCTACTCCGAGATCAGCTACACACCCAAACCCGAGCACCTCAACTCGTTCGCCGTGACCCACGGTGGGGCCAGCATGACCTTGCTCGATGTCTCCATGGCCACTGCCGCGCGCAGTGTGGAACCTGACATGGGCGTGGTCACCATCGAGATGAAAACCAGCTTCATGCAGGCCGCACGCGGCAAGTTGATTGCCAAAGGCCATCTGATGCACCGCACAAAATCCATGGCCTTTACCGAGGCCACCATTTTTGACACCGAGGGCCGCGCCTGCGCCCACGCCACCGGCACCTTCAAATACGTCAAACGCTCGACCGTCATTTCCACAGATTAACCCGCCCCCTACAAAGCGCCTCACCATGCCCAGCAATCAACAAATCCTGCTAGACAACCGCCCTAAGGGCGAAGCCAGCATTGACAACTTCAAACTCGTCAGCCAAGAGACCCCGGCGCTGCAAGACGG
>JANPNG010000196.1:0-21408 GCA_031427355.1 Hylemonella sp. | reverse complement strand
CTAATTTTTGAATCCGTTGTTTTATTTTTAAGGCATTGGAATTAGCGTTGGCAAAGGGAATTTCGAGCTTCGTGTCTTTGCAATTACGCTCAGGTTTAATAAAGGTTGTATGTCCGTAGCAACGCAGAGCCAATTCTAAATTCGGAATGGTTTTAAGGCTGTCTAAAAATTCGCCCATTATTTTTTTCGCTACTTCTATTTTGATGTTGCTATTCCAGGGCGCATACATGCTATAGGAATCATCAAAAATAAAAAGAATACGGTTGGTGGGTTGGGAGAATGCAGGCTGTTGAATTATAAATATTAAATTATAAAGTAGAAAAAATTTTAAAAATATATTTTTTTCATGAGCGTTTGTAAGCCAATTAAGACTTAGTTCCGAAGAACTTGGCAATCGCCTTCAAACGCCCACGCTTATCGGCTGTATATTTTTAATGATCCGCCGAAAAACTTGACTTAACATCTCGCTTTTCGCTTGCTTCACTGTGATCAGCGAAGCCTTGAATTCTATCACGCTTTTTGCGTTTTCCGAAATATTTTTGCTATCGAGTTTCCACACCCTCAAAACAAACACCCCAAAAAGCTCTTCGCCACCCTTGCCAACTCTTGTTGGATCCGTTCAGCGAAGCCTTTGATTATCGCATGCTTTATCTGCCTGGCTAAAAATTTCTGCGCCTTCTTTGTTTGGCAAGGCCTTTCGTCACACGTCTGTGAGCTTGCTCAGGGATAATTGCCCCCTATGGCTCTACTTACTCTATTACAGGCCCAACTCGCCTTCGGCCATGTGGCCTTGCTCGACAAAGCGGATTTCTCATTGGAGGCCAGCGAACGTGTTGGACTCATTGGGCGCAACGGCACGGGTAAATCTTCGCTTCTTAAAATTTTGGCTGGCTTTGAGTTCCCTGATGACGGCACCCTCCACCGTCAACAAAACTTACGCCTAGCCTATGTAGCTCAAGAGCCCGACCTTGCCCCTGAGGCAACGGTCTTCATGTCTGTCAGCGCCGGGCTCAGTAGAGTGATCGATTTGATTGACGAGTACTCACACGGGCATGGCGACCTGGACGCCATGCAAAGTGAGATTGAATCACTTGACGGCTGGAACTGGGAACAACGCGTCGAGGAAACACTGCACCGCCTGCACCTGGACAAAGACGCCCTGATCGGAGCGCTCTCAGGTGGCACAAAAAAACGCGTCGCCCTGGCCCAAGCACTGGTCACCCGACCCGACGTTTTGTTGCTGGACGAACCGACCAACCATCTAGATCTGGACTCGATTGAATGGCTGGAAGAACTGCTCATCGATTTCCCCGGCAGCATCATCACCATCACCCACGACCGATCCTTTCTGGACCGTGTCGCCACCCGAATCGTGGAGCTGGACCGAGGCAAGCTGAATGGCTACCCGGGCAACTTCACTGAATACCTGCGCCAAAAAGAAGAACAGCTCGCGCAAGAAGCCGTCATCAGTGCCAAGGCAGACAAGCTACTGGCACAAGAAGAAGTCTGGGTGCGCAAAGGCGTTGAGGCACGCCGCACCCGCAGCCAAAGCCGTATTGGACGCCTAGAGACCCTAAGGGCCAGACGCACCGCTCGGCGTGAAAGCCTGGGAAGTGTCCGCATGGATGTGGCCTCCGGCACACCCAGCGGCAAAATCGTGGCCGAGCTGCAGGGCGTCAGCAAGGCCTATGGTGGGAAAACCATCATCAAGAACCTCAACACCACCCTGCTGCGTGGAGACAAAATCGGACTGATTGGTCCCAATGGTGCTGGCAAAACCACACTGCTCAAGCTGATTTTGGGTGAATTGCAACCTGACACAGGCAAAGTCCGTCAAGGCTCGCGCATTGAGGTCGCCTACTTCGACCAGATGCGCAATGCACTCGACCTAGACGCCACGCTGGTGGACTTCATCAGCCCCGGCAGTGAGTGGATCGAGGTAGGCAACCAGCGCAAGCACGTCAAAAGCTACCTGGGCGACTTCCTTTTCTCCCCCGCGCGCGCCAACTCACCCGTGCGCTCGCTCTCTGGCGGCGAGCGCAATCGACTCTTACTGGCTCGCTTATTTGCACGCCCCGCCAACGTTCTGGTACTTGACGAACCCACCAACGACCTGGATATCGACACGCTAGAGCTGCTGGAAGAGCTACTCCAGAACTACGAGGGCACCGTCTTTCTTGTCAGCCATGACCGCACATTCCTAGACAACGTCGTCACCAGCACCCTGGCGTTTGAAGGCGATGGTTTGTGGCGTGAATATGAAGGTGGGATTTTGGATTGGCTCACCCAGTCCAAGCGCAGCCAAGCTGCCAGAAACGCCGCGTTAGCCAAAGACGCGGCAGCTGCAAAAGCCACCGCCCCCATCGCCTGCATTCCCAGCCAAGCGGCATCCAAACCACGCACAAGCACCGCCCCCAAGCTCAGCTACAAAGCGCAAAAAGAGCTAGATGATCTGCCCCTTACGATTGAAACGCTGGAAGCTGAGCAAGCCCAACTGCACGCCGCTCTGCAAGACGGCAGCCTGTACAGCCAAGACCCCCAACGAGCCCTGGAACTTCAAGCCCGCGATGGCGTGATTGAAGAAGCCTTACTGGACGCGCTCACACGCTGGGAAGCCTTAAGCACCTCTTAGTAGGCATTGAAAACCCCATTCAGATACAGATTAATGCCGCGAACGCCGCACCAAAGCGCCCGTATCCAGAATCAGGGCCACTTTGCCATCACCCAAAATCGTGGCGCCTGAAATATTCTGAACCTTTTGGTAATTGGTTTCCAGGTTCTTCACCACCACCTGCTGCTGGCCCAACAACTCATCCACCAACAGTGCCACGCGGCCTCCATCAGCCTCCACCACCACCATGATGTCACCGGGTTTGTTCAGGCCAAAACGCGGCACCTGAAAAATCTTTTCAAGCTCAATCACCGGCATGTACTCGTCTCGCACCTTGACCAGTTGCGCGCCCTGCCCCACGGTATTGATCGCGTTCTCCTTGATCTGGAAAGACTCAATCACAGACGACAGCGGCAGAATATAGACCTCGTTGCCCACCCCCAGCGACATGCCATCCATAATGGCAAGTGTCAGCGGCAAGCGCACCGACACCTTCATGCCACGGCCTTCAAACGATTCAATTTCGACTGTCCCGTTCAGGTCTGAAATATTGCGTTTAACCACGTCCATGCCGACCCCACGACCCGACACATCAGTTACCAACTCGGCGGTAGAAAAACCTGGCGCAAAGATGAGTTGCCAAACCTCGCCATCCGACATTTGATCCGATACATCAAGCCCTCTTTCTCTCGCTTTTTTCAAAATTTTCTCCCTCGACATCCCTCGGCCGTCATCCCGCACCTCAATCACGATCGAGCCCCCTTGGTGCGCTGCCGACAGCGTAATGGTGCCGGCCTCTGACTTCCCATTTTTCACGCGTTCTTCCGGCATCTCAATGCCATGGTCGCAACTGTTTCTCACCAAGTGCGTCAAGGGATCGGCGATCTTTTCCACCAAACTTTTATCCAATTCCGTGGCTTCGCCCAAGGTCACAAAATCAACCCTCTTCCCCAGCTTGCTCGCTAGGTCCCTGAGCATGCGCGGGAAGCGGCTGAACACAATCGACATCGGCATCATCCGGATCGACATCACCGACTCCTGCAAATCACGCGTATTGCGATCCAGCTCCGCCAGCAACTGCTGCGAGTTAGACAAATCCAGGTTCCTGGTGTTTTGCGCCAACATTGCCTGCGTGATGACCAATTCCCCCACAAGGTTAATCAATTGATCCACCTTGTTGATGGCAACCCGAATCGTCGCGTTCTCCTGCTGCGCGGCCTGTGAAGCCACTTTGCCCCCCTCTTTGGCAGGGCTCTTCAACGCAAGAGCCATTTTCATTTCGCCCGATGTACTCGGCACCCCAGACGCATCATCAAAAAATCCGTAGCCGGGTGCGGGGACCAGTGGCGTTCCCTGATGTAAATCGTCTGCAAATCTGTCCCGATTTGCTACTGTAGCGGCAACTTCCACAGCCCCATCAAATTCCGCCAAATCCTTGATCATCACTTGCTCTCGCGACACATTAAAAGCAAATAAATCCAGCAAATCATCGTTGCTGGAAGATGTCACGACTTTAAAAACCCTCAGACCCGCATGTTTACAGGGCAACTCAATGATTTTCCCCAAACCAACTATGTCACGAAACAACTCCTTCACCGCATCCGCCTGATCCATGCGTCCACGGGGATCGATGGTGATTTCCAGTTGACGGGCCCCCTTCACGGCGGGCGTGGCGGCCAGCGCGCCAGGCACGACCACGGCAGGTGGCGCAAGAGGCACTGGCGTATTCGAAGGCACTTGCCCCGAGGCGAGTTCGCTGATGCGACGCACCAGATCTTCAGAAGAGGGAGGGTCACCGGTTTCGCCCGACTGATGGCGCGCCAGCAAAACGCGCGACGCATCAGCAGATTCGAGAAGCACGTCCACCATCATCGTGTGCGGCTTCAATTCATGCCGACGCCATCGGTCCAGCAAAGACTCCATTTGATGCGTCAAAGCCGTCACATCGGAAAACCCGAACGTAGCGGCCCCACCCTTAACGGAATGTGCGCAGCGAAAGATGCCATTCATCTGCTCGTCATTCGCCTCCTCAAGATTGAGATTAAGCAGCATCTGCTCCATCTGATCCAGATTTTCCCCGGCCTCTTCAAAAAAGATTGGGTAAAACTGTTTCAAATCAAATGCATCACCGGATCCACTGCTTTTCTGATGCACGTCAGACATGCACTTCTCCTGCGTTGAGTTCATGCCATTAATCTCGAAATTGAGAATTACTTAACTACCTTATCAATGACATCCAGTAGTCGGGCCGGGTCAAAGGGTTTCACTAACCAACCCGTGGCCCCAGCCGCTCGCCCGGCCTGCTTCATCAGATCGCTGGACTCGGTGGTCAGCACCAAAATGGGCATCGTCTTGAACTGGGGCTGCTCTCGAAGTTTGCGCGTCAGGCTAAGCCCATCGAGCCGAGGCATGTTCTGATCGGTCAAGACCAGATCAAACCGCTGGGTCTGCGCTTTTTCAAAGGCATCTTGGCCATCGACGGCCTCAATCACACGGTGTCCCGCGCCCGTGAGGGTAAAAAACACCATCTTTCGCATGGATGGCGAATCATCAACAGCAAGTATCATGGCCATAAGCAGCTCCGACTCATTGGAAGGGTTGATGGGGTCATAGAAATTAGAAAAGCTCAATAGAACCTGCATCCATCTCATCTTGGGTCACCGGGTAGGGTCGATCGGGGACAGCTTCGACAAAGGACATGGCCTCACCTTCTTCCGCTCCCATTGACTCTGCGGCCAGCCGATAGGCGCAACCCTGAAGAATCTTTGATGTATGTGTAATCAACTGCGTGGCCATATCGTGGAATTGCAATTCCATGACGGCAGCACCGATGACATTGCGCGCGCTGTCCAGCGCAGTGGCCTCAATCCGGGCTGAACCTGCAAGCTCGGAGCTGACCCTAGTGAACCTCTCCATCAAATTTTCCATCGCATGCGACAACAAGCCATCCAGCCGAGACAAGTCATGCACCACGACCAACAACGAATCCTGTAGTTCCGCCACCAGCGAGACCGGCAGTTGCACCACGGCCTCAAATTGCTCAGTTGACGAGGTTTGCATTGACATTTCAGACTCGAGTGCAATTGGTGTTTGATTCAAGTCTTTTAGGATTCGTAAGGGTAGAATTTTGCAAGGGACGGATAAAAGGACCAAGCGAAATAAGGCCATGATTCCGGCTTATTTCAATCACTTGAAAAATTTAACAAGGTCATTTTTCAGACAAAATAATGGCACTGCAAAACACAGACTTCATGTACCCAGAATCCCGGCTTCAACCGATACACATCCTCCATCTGGAAGACTCTGTGTTGGATCACGACATGGTTGTACGGACCCTTCGTCATTCAGCCATGCTGTTCCAGATCACACGCAAAGAAAATCTAGTTGATTTTTTTCAAACCCTGGCCGACATCAACATTGACGTCATCCTGGCGGACTATCAACTTCTCGGCTTCACCGCCATTGACGCCTGGAACGGTTTGCAAGATCGTCCCCATCATCCCCCGTTCATTCTTTTTTCCGGTGCCATTGGTGAAGCTGCCGCCGTAGAAGCTATCAAACTCGGCATGAGCGACTACTTGCTCAAGGACGATGTGGCTAAGCTCCCTCACGTCATAGAGCGGGCGCTGGCCATGCAAGAGGCCCGGTTGGCCAAGGAACGTGCCACAACAGAGCTTGCTGCTTCTGAGCGACGACTGGCTCAATTCGCCGAACACCTTCAAATGACGATTGAGGAAGAGCGTGCGGCCATTGCACGAGAAATTCATGACGACATTGGCGGCTCACTGGCGGCCATCAAATTTGACATTTCCTGGCTTGGCAGACACCAAAGCGACCCGGCAGCCCAAGCCCATATAGAAGCTGCAAGCGCCATGCTCCAACACGCACTGGGTGCGAGCCAGCGCATCATGATGAACCTGCGACCCGCCATTCTTGACCAAGGTCTTGAAGCCGCCATGGACTGGCTGTCCAGGGAATTCGAGCGTCGTACCGGCATACCCACCACCTTACGTTGCAACCACGGTCGCACTGAAATCAGCAAACCCATTCAGCTCACAGCTTACCGTACGGCTCAAGAGGCACTCACGAACATCTCCAAATACGCTCAATGCACGGAAGTCCGCATCGACCTCTCGGACTCTGAAGATCTTTTGACGCTTGAAATCACAGACAATGGCCAAGGTATCTCGCTCACCGAGCGAAGCAAGCCCAAGGCCTTTGGTCTCAAGGGCTTGCAAGAACGTGCCCGAGCGGTGGGTGGCTGGCTGGACGTGAGTAGCCGCGAGGCTCAAGGCACTTCCATCACACTCTCTATTCCACTCCCCTCCACGCCCTTGACGGCCAGCCAGAAAGTCCCCGCATGATTCGAGTCATTCTTTGTGATGATCACGCCTTTGTGCGACGTGGCATCCGCGACACCTTGTCCGAGGCCGTAGACATCCAAGTTGTTGCTGATGCAGCAAGCTACTCAGAAGTCCGCGAGGCCCTGCGCTCATTCCCCTGCGAGGTCCTTGTACTGGACCTGAATTTGCCAGGTCGTGGCGGGCTTGAAGTTTTGGCCTCTTTGCGCGAGTCCGGCTCGCCGATTAAAGTACTGGTCGTCTCCATGTTCCCCGAGGACCAATACGCCATTCGCTGCCTGCGCGCCGGTGCGCAAGGCTACTTGAACAAGGCTGGGGAACCCGCCGAATTGATCGAAGCCGTGCGCACCATCGCGCAAGGCCGCAAATACGTCACAGCGGCGGTGTCTCAGATGCTGGTTGAAAATCTCTCCGCGCCCACCAGCGAGGCGCTGCACGACACCCTCTCTGAACGCGAGCTCCAGACCCTGAAAAAAATAGCGTCGGGTAAGCGGCTGTCCGACATTGCTGAGGAGCTAATGCTCAGCCCCAAAACCGTGAGCGTTTACCGCTCCAGGGTGCTGGAGAAGCTCAAGCTCAGCAACAGCGCTGAGCTCACCGTCTATGCCATTCGCAACAGCCTCGTCTGAGCAGGCTATTTCCCGGTAAAAACATCCATCAAGCGCTCCATCAGCATTTGAAACGGGCGATCCAACATGGGCAGCGTGGCCGCCATGCCCACCAAACCGACGGTGAGCGTGATGGGGAAACCCACAGCGTAGATGTTCATTTGAGGGGCCACGCGCGAGACCACCCCCAGCGCCAGATTGGCAAACATCAACATCCCCAGCATGGGCAACGCAATCCAAAGTCCGCTGGCAAACAACTCCCCACCCAAACTATAGAGCTTCATCAAGCTGAACGCTTCTAGAAAATTTTGATTCGCCGGGAAGGCTTCAAAACTCTGAATGACGACCATCAATACCAGCAAATGCCCGTTGAGCACCACGAACAACAAAGACGCCATGTATCCAAAAAACCGCGCTGCGGCACTGGACTGTGTGTTCATCGAGGGATCAAAAAACGTCGCAAAATTCAAACCCATCTGGAACCCAACCACCTCACCCGCCAGCTCGAAAGATGCAAACACCAGGCGCGCCACAAACCCGATGGCCAGCCCGATACCGACCTGCTGACTCACTGTGGCCCAGAGGTCCTGCCCCTCCAAATTCAGAGTCGGCTGATGCGGCAGACTGGCCTGACTGGCAACGGCGACCAAGAAGGCCAGCCCAATGCGCACGCGCACCGGAAAGGCTTTGGATGAAAAAATGGGGGCCACCGAAAAGACCGCCAACACGCGCAAAAAAGGCCACAGAATGGGGCTGATCCATGCCATCAACTGAGCTTCCGTGAAAGAAATCATGGTCAAATCCGACTCAGGCAACGGCACTCGGTATGGCTTGTATCGTGCGCTGTAAATACTCTACCAGCATGTTCAGCATCCATGGCCCGGCCAAGGCAAACACTGCCATTGCGGCCAGCAGCTTGGGCACGAAAGCCAGGGTGGCCTCATGAATTTGCGTGATGGCTTGAAACAGGCTAACCAACAACCCCACCAGCAGCACAACCCCCAGCACCGGTGCTGACACCATCAAAAGCATCCACAGAGCCTCTTGCCCCATGGTTAGAACCAGCTGCGCATTCATCGCAAAGCCCTCACATCACAAAGCTCGCTGCCAGGGAGCCAATCAAAAGGTTCCACCCGTCGGCCAGCACAAACAGCATCAGCTTGAACGGCAGGGCCACCAGCACCGGCGACAGCATCATCATCCCCAGTGACATCAGCACACTGGCCACCACAATGTCGATGACTAGGAAGGGGATAAAGATCATGAACCCGATCTGAAAGGCCGACTTCAGCTCACTCGTCACAAAGGCCGGCACCAGCACCCGAAGCGGCGCGGTTTGCACCGTTGCCCCTGCCTCCAGTTTGGCCAGCTTGGCAAACAGGGCGAAGTCAGACTGACGCGTCTGCTTGGCCATAAAGCCCCGTATGGGCTCCTCCGCTTTCTCCAGGGCCGACTCGAACGCGATGGTGTTTTTGGAATAGGGCAAATATGCCTCTTTGTAAATCTGGTCGAGGGTCGGCCCCATCACAAAGAAGGTGAGAAATAAAGACAGCCCAATGATGATCTGGTTCGGTGGAGCCGACTGAGTCCCCAGGGCTTGCCGCAATAAAGACAGCACGATCACGATGCGGGTAAAGCCCGTCATCATCAGAAGAATCGCAGGCAGGAATGAAAGCGCCGTGAAAAACAGCAATGTCTGCATGGGCACTGAAAAACTCATGCCGGTCCCGCCAGTCCCCACCAACAGGGGGAGTTGTCCGTTGCTCTGCGCCAAGGAGAACGGCGCAAACATGAAGATCAAGACCGCCGCAACACATTGATACAGCCACCGCAACGGGCTCGCCTTCAAGGTCTTGAAAAAATTGAGGCCGTACCGATGAATCAAGATAACACCGATGTACTTTCTACCGCCGTGCCAGATGCCAAAACAGAGGACGGAGGGATGACCATGCTGTGCAGGCACGTCATGCTTTGGCCCGACACCCCCAGCACCAACCAAACGCGCGCACCTTCAGGCCCGACTTCAACCGTCATTACTTTCTGATGCGGCCCGACCGCCATGGCCGACACCATATGCATCGCTGCTGCGCTGGCCGATTGACCCGCTGCCGAGTTCCGCCGCAGCCAGCGGATCGTCACTGGCAACAGGGCCAACAGCACCAGAAACACCGCAATCGTAAGCAGGCTCGACGTCATATGTCTGACCTCAGTTTTTACTCACGCGCCGCAAGCGCTCCGAGGGGGTGACCACATCCGTCAAGCGTATGCCAAACTTTTCATTAACCACCACCACCTCACCCTGAGCGATCAAGTAACCATTCACCAGCACATCCATCGGCTCACCCGCCAACGCATCGAGTTCCACCACCGAACCTTGGCCCAGTTTCAAAATATGCTTGATGGGCACTCGAGTTCGCCCCAGCTCAACCGACAGCTGCACAGGGATATCCAGCACGCGAGAGATATCGCCGGAGAAGCCCTCTGAGGCATCGACCGTCGAGAAGGGGCGAGGGGCCTCGTTGCCCGACAGCACACTGCCGGACTCGACCTCCGCCGCCTTGCCCTCAGAAGTTTGCTGTTCCTGCAAGGCCTCGGCCCAGTCGGTCATACCGTCGTCTTCGGGCTTGCCGTTCGGTGTGTCATCAGTTGCCATGGCGTTCTCCTATCCAGTTGCTGTCGTTGTTGCGCAAACTCGCGTCAATGCGGATCGCGTACTTGGCGTTGTGAGTGCCGTAATGGCAATCAAAAACCGGCACGCCGTCTATGCAGGCCTGAATCTGGGGCTCACGCTCCAGCTCAATAAAATCACCCACTTTCATCGCCAACAGTTGCTCGACCGTCGCATCCGCGCTCGCGAGTTCTGCGACCAGCGTCACTTCAGCGGCCTGAATTTCCCGTGTCAGAACATCCACCCAGCGGCGATCTACCTCTGTCGAATCACCCTGGGTTGACGAAAACAGCACCTCACGCACCGGTTCCAGCGTCGCATACGGCAAGCAAAAGTGGATCGAGCCCACCATCTCACCGATTTCCAGCCTGAAAGAGGTGGAAATCACGATTTCACTCGGCGTGGCCACATTGGCAAATTGCGGCTGCATCTCGCTGCGTTGATATACCAACTCCAGCGGATAGAAGCCCTTCCAGGCTTTGTTGTACTCCTGCGATATCACCTCCACCAGTCGGTTGATGACGCGCTGCTCCGTGGCAGAAAAGTCCCGCCCCTCAATCCGTGTCTGGTACTTTCCCGAACCGCCGTACAAGGTGTCAATCACCGTAAACAGCAGCAAGGGTTCACAAACGATCAAGCCATTGCCGCGCAAAGGGCGAATCGCCATGATGTTGAAGTTGGTGGGAACAGCAAGTTCTCTCAAGAACTTGCTGTAACGCTGCACCTTGACAGGGCCAACCGATATCTCGGGGCTTCTACGGATGAAATTGAAAAGTCCCACTCGCAAATTGCGCGTAAAGCGCTCATTGATGATTTCCATCGCGGGCATGCGCCCGCGGACAATGCGCTCTTGGCTCGACAGGTTGTAACTCCTGACCGCACCCGCTTCCTCGACCTCTTCGACCGATTTTTGGCTCTCTCCAGTCACACCCTCCAAAAGGGCATCGACTTCTTCTTGAGATAGAAAAGATTCACTCATGATGGAAATTCGGTTGCGCCGTTATTGAATAATGAAGCTTGAAAATAAAACACCACGCACGGGGTTGTCGTCCACAACCTGCTTGCCTTGCGGGCTGGGCTTGGCTTTAGCCACCTTGCCAGAGTGGCCCTCTGGCGCAAAATGACGCGCGACTTCAACCAAAATATCAGCCGCCAGCCTTTCTTTGCCTTCACGCAACAACAATTCTTCGGATGTGCGCTGCGAAAGAAGCATCAAAACCCCGCTGCGAATAGCAGGCATATAGACCTTCACCTTATCCGGGGCCTTGGCATCAGCAAGCTCAAGGGTGACACCCACCTGGGCGACTTTCTCACCCCCTGGGTCGGCCAGATTGACCACCATGTTGTCCAGGAGCATATACGTCGGTGGGCCCTTAGGGGCCGCATGCGCCACCTCTTCATCATCATGCACCGCATTCTTTTTGCTGAGATAAAACCAGGCACCACCGCCGCTCAAGCCCAAGACCAGCATGGCCACCACCATGAGCAGCACTTTTTTATTGGATTTGCGCGGTGCCACTGCGACTTCATCAACTACGGGTTTGGCAGACACAGCAGGTTCCTTATGAGCCAGGTTGGACGGTAGATTGAATGCAGCCCTGGGGATCTTTCATTCACTCAGTTTGATTATTCGTCACATCGTGTAAAGCAAGTGCACGGATTAAGGCGTAGAAAACCGTTCATTCCAAGGCGTAGGCTTTGACGCTTGCGTCTAGACAAAAAGATCCACGGAACTGCCAGCGAGTGGTGCCCCCCGTGGCCCCTCATTCGCGACACGCATACCAGACAGAGTGGCTATGGCACGCCTTTGGTTTTGTTTAGGCTTTCTGTCTTGAGAAGAGCTGGCATCTGCGCTTGTCGAACCCACGGAAACGCTGGAGAGAACAAGCCCCTCATTTCTAAGAAGCTCCTTCAAGTGAGGCATACTGTCTTCAATGATCTGCCGTGTCTCGAACGGCTCGGTGCGAAATTCAACGCTAGCCTCATTCCCGCGAACTGACACACTCACCTCGACCGGCTTGTTCCCCGGCCCGTCCAGCTTGAGCTCGGCGAACTGCACCTCTCGACCGACCCAGTAGTTCATCTCCTGGGAGCCCATCTTCTCTGGCGTCATCACTCCCCCGGATTTGTGCGAAGCGTAAACATCCCCTGGGGCGGCTGTGGTCTGAAAATTTTGCCCCAACACCCCAAACTCAAACCTGGCAGACATCTTGTTTTCCGTCTTCTCCGTCAATCCATTGATTGCATTGACACTGACCTCCCTCATCGTCTCCTTCGCCGCTTCTCGCACGGCTTCTTTTTGAAGTACCGCTGCCTCATCAGGCACGAGTGAGGGTTTGAGTTCAAGGGCGGCCAACCTATGGTGTTGCCCCCCTTCCTTGGAAGGCTCCGGCACCAGTGAGCGAATGCCCACCTGGGTCAAATCCACGTCCTCCCCAGACTTTTCTTGCTCCTCAGCATGCAGCACTCGCAGGGCCGACGTCGCACCTTGCTTCATACCTGCTCGGCCCCCCTCTTCCAGAGCGCCCTGCATCCGCTGGGTAGATTGGAGTAACAGCAACTGATGCTCGCGCATGCTTTGTTCGCCATGAACCAGTTTGATGTCAGACGCGTCTCCCGCCCCTGGCACCAAGGCGGCTGGCTGGCTGTTGTCATCCTGTGACAGGGCTTTCGCTTCGGATGGATCTGACTCCAACTTCATCATCAGCGCGGGAAACTCACCAGCCTCTTCAGCATTTGAATCTGTGGTCGAGATGGTCTTGCCTTGCGCCGGGTGACTGCCGACTTTGGGATTAACCGATGTGGAACTGATTTCAGTACCCATAAAGCCCTCTTCCCTGGTTTTGGGCCACGGCCCTGACATGTTGCTGCGAAGCGAATTCGTCCGTAAATTTTTGCTCACGTCGGGCGATGTTTTTGTTTCCGATTTCTGTTCTTTTTTTCATCATGCACTGCAAACTATTCAATCGAAGTTCAGCTGCAAGGAAAGATTTTTTAGCTTCATCTAGATGTAGTTTGATGTCGCTCAGAACCCCACTTTGCAAACCAATGGCGTGCCGCAATCGCCCTATGAATTTGTAATGGTCCTGTAGCAAACCAGGGTCCATCTGAGATTGAGAAGAAGCCAGCCAGCGCGCCTCCGAGTCCAGCAAATAACTCTCCAGTTGATGCAACTGATTTCTTGCGCTCCCAAAGGCCCCTTGTATCTGCACCAGGTTCATGCCTGCAAGTACTCGCTGGTGCTCAGCAAGTTCCATGGCCAAAGCTAGACCTTTCAGAGCGGCCATATCAAAGCCCAGAGTTCGTGGCATGAACCAGCCCTTGCACACTCATCGCCATCGGCGCGGCCACGGCCATGTCTTGTCTGAGAAACTCCATCATGGGCTCATGCAGTCGAATGGCTTCATCAAGCTGCGCATCCGAACCCGGCGCATAAGCCCCCAACTGAACCAGATCACGCCCCTGCTCGAAGCGTGAACTGATGGCCCGAAAACGCATGGCCCCTTCAAGTTGAGCCGGTGGCACCACGCTATGCATCACCCGTGAGGCTGACTGCGCAATATCAATCGCCGGGAAATGTCCCGCCTCGGCCAAGGAACGGCTCAGCACAATGTGCCCATCAAGAATGGAGCGAGCCGCATCCGCAATCGGGTCTTGCTGGTCGTCGCCCTCGGTGAGTACGGTGTAAAAAGCCGTGATGGACCCAGCCCCTTCGAGCCCATTGCCGCTGCGCTCTACCAACTGTGGCAGTTTTGCAAAACAGGACGGCGGATAGCCTTTGGTCGCCGGGGACTCCCCAATAGCCAACGCAATTTCCCGCTGAGCCATGGCATAGCGTGTCAAAGAGTCCATGAGCAGAAGCACATGCCGCCCCTGATCCCTGAATTCTTCTGCCACCGCCGTCGCATAGGCCGCGCCTTGCATTCTCAACAGGGGCGGCGCATCCGAAGGTGCGGCCACCACCACAGCGCGTGCGCGACCAGCCTCGCCCAAGATCTGGTCAATAAATTCCTTGACCTCCCGGCCACGCTCACCGATGAGCCCCACCACAATCACATCGGCCTGGGTGTAGCGCGCCATCATGCCGAGCAAGACGCTCTTGCCCACCCCAGAACCCGCAAACAAACCCATGCGCTGACCACGCCCCACCGTCAACAAGGCGTTAATGGCACGCACACCTGTGTCCAATGGTTCTCTTACTGGCGCACGGTCCATAGCGTTGATCTGCGTCGATTTCAAGGGTTTGGACACCACGTTGATAAGGGGCCCCAGATGGTCCAAAGGCGTGCCTTGCGCATCCACCACTCGTCCAAGCAGGCCATTGCCCAAAGGTAAGCGAAGCGCACCTTGGGCTAGGTGAGTGTTGCCGGATTGGGGCTTATCGCCCAAACGAAGTCTCGCCATCGCGGGTGACACGGGAACCACCGAAGCCCCACTGCTCAAACCTTGCACATTACCGGCCAGCATGAGAAACGCCTGCTTATTCGAGAACCCGACCACCTCTGCCAACACGGATTGTTGCTTGTTCATTTGCACCAAAAATTGCGCGCCGACCGAGGCACGGATACCGGAGGCCTCCAGAACCACACCGGTCAGTCGAGTCAACCTGCCGCTCACCTCCAGCGAACTGTCCAGCGCCTGGATCATCTGCTTCGCTTCAGCTAGAAAAATTCGCCATTTTTCATCTGTTTCAGGGTTCTGCATCATGGTCCTCCCACGGGAAATCCAACCCCAGTTGCCCCACCACACGTGCCCACCTTTTCTCTACCTGCGCGTCCACGGTCATCGTTGGCGATTCCATCAAACAACCTCCTCGATGGATCAAAGGGTCGGCCAGAATGACCAGGGACATTGTCTGAAATTCATGATCCAGCGGCTCTTGCAATAACGCCAGGTCAAGGGGGTTGAGCCGGATGTGCGTACAGCGACTGTCGGCAAAAAGCTCACCCAGTGCCTCACGAATCACCGGCAGCAAAACCTGTGGGTTGATCGACACCTCATGCCGCAAGACCTGACGCGACAACTCACAGGCCAGCTCCAGCACCCCATGGGCCGCCGCTTGCTCCACTGATTCAAGTTGGCTTTTGGCCGCCTCAATCAGCCCAGCCAGATGACCTGCTGATTCCTGGCCCTGTACGCGAACGAACTCCACGATTTGCTGCTGCGCCTCCAGCATGGCTTGCATGCGCCCCTGCACAAACCCCTCGGCATAGCCCTCTTGCTTCAGTAGCGCGGCCTGGCAGTCCTCATCGACGGAAGTACCAGGCTTGTGCTTCTTCGCCAGCGATGAGGGCGCATCAACTCCCGAAAATTGCCAACGGGCCACTTGGCCTAGCTCTTCACCTGGAATGAATCGTGATTGATGTTTCATGTCTTACACCATGGCGTCGTCTGCCCCGCCACCCCCGATCACGATCTGGCCTTCGTCCGCCAGTCTTCGCACCGTCTTCAAGATTTCTTTTTGTTGAGCTTCTACTTCTGACAAACGCATCGGACCACGCGACTCCAAGTCTTCGCGCAAGGTCTCCGCCGCCCTGGACGACATATTGGCCAGGAATTTTTCTTTGAGTTCGGGTTGCGCACCTTTAAGCGCAACAACCAGCGCCTCAGAAGCCACTTCTTTGAGGATCAACTGAATCGCCTTTTCATCGAGTTTGTTAACGTCATCGAAGACAAACATCTTGTCCACGACTTTCTGAGCCAACTCTGCGTCCTGGACGCGAAGAGACTCGATGACCGTTCCCTCCACAGCCGTGCCCATCAGGTTAATCATCTCAGCCGCCGTATTGACGCCGCCCAAAGAGGTTTTCCGAATCTTGTCGCCGCCCGACAGCACCGTGAACAGCACCTCGTTCAAGTCCTTCAATGCCACGGGCTGGATCCCTTCCATGGTCGCAATGCGCAGCACCACCTCGTTACGTTGTCGTTCCGAAAAATTCTTCAAAATTTCAGCCGCCTGGTCATATTCAAGATGCACCAGAATGGCCGCCACAATCTGCGGGTGCTCGTTGCGCAGCAACTCGGCCACTGACAATGCGTCCATCCATTTCAAGCTCTCAATACCCGAAACATCCCCCCCCTGCAAGATGCGGTCCAGCAACAAAGCCGCCTTGTCATCCCCCAGTGCCCGCTTGAGGACAGAGCGCACATAGTCGCCAGAATCGGACACCAGCAAACTCTGTGATGCAGCCACATTAGTGAACTTGGTCACCACATCGTCCACCCGCTCCCGCGTGATGGATTTGGTCTTGGCAATGGCACCGCCCAACTTCTGCACCTCTTTGGGAGAAAGGTACTTAAAGACCTCTGCGGCCTCCTCTTCTCCCAGAGACATTAAAAGAATCGCCGCGTTTTGAAGTCCATCATCTTCTTCTTGCATTTTTTACTCTCGTTGCACCCGCTCAAGCGGGCGAATCATTCATCCATGTCTTGACAATGCTGGCCACCGCCGTGGGGTTGTCCCGCGTCAGCTTGCGGGCATCCTCCAGAGCCAAAGCACTGGCTGAAATCATCGGATCCTCACCCGCCCGAATGGGCGCTGGTAGCAGGGGGCGCTCTGTTTCTTCGGCCACGACGGCATCGATTTGATTTTTCCTGATCGCAACTGGTGCTTGAGTCAAGGCTTTGAGTGCCGGGCGCACCGCTCCCATTAACACCAGTCCGGCCAACAACAAGGTGCCCAGTGGCCAGGCCAGGCTGCGCGCCATCTCCTGAACCTCAGTCTGCTTCCAGAGCGGAACTTCCACGAATGCAATTTTTTCTTTGGCAAAGGGCGCATTCATGAGATTCACGGAATCGCCCCTTTCCTTGCTGAATCCAATGGCTTCACGCACCAGCGCGGTCATTTTTTCAAGCTGCTGGTCTGACAGCGGCGTTGTCGTGGTCTTTCCCTTGTCGTCGGTATTTGTCTGATGGTTAATCACCACTGCTGCGCTCAAACGCTTGATAACGCCCGTGCCCGCCTTCACCACCTTGACCGTTTTGTCCAACTCGTAATTGGTAATGGATTCGCGCTTGGTGTTGGCCGTCGCACCTGCTGCGCCTGCCGTTGCGGCCTGTGACGATGCATTCACCGGGGCCGTCGTTGGGCCTGGTGGCTGATTGGACGTGGCCCCTGGCACGCCAGATGCGCCCCCACCCGCCGCACCATTGCTGCTCTCCACCGTCTGCTGACTGCGGATGGCACTCGTGTCGGTCGACTGATTCGGCTTGTGCGATTCAGAGGTTTGCTCGGTCTGAGAGAAGTCCACCTCAGCGGCCACCTGGGCTTTGATATTTTGCCGGCCTACCACAGGTTCGAGCATGTCCAGAATGCGGCGACTGTGCATTTGCTCAACTTGTTGGATGTACTGGAGTTGCTGGGCGTCGGCCCCGCCAGACCCCCCATGCAGCCCCTCGCTAGGCGTGGACAAGAGCTTCCCGGAATCATCGAGCACACTGACCGAATCCGGACTCATCTCCGGCACGCTGGAGGCCACCAAGTGGATAATTCCAGAGAGCTGATTGCGGTCCAGAGTGCGCCCGGCATTCAGGCTGATCAGCACCGAGGCCGATGGTTTTTGCTGCTCTCTGAAAAAACCATTTTGATTCGGCAGTGCCAAGTGAACCCGTGCGCTTTGAACCGAGACCAGCGACTGGATTGATCGTGTCAACTCCCCCTCCAGGCCACGCTGAAACGTCAGACGCTCCTGAAATTGAGTCATGCCGAAGCGGTTAGACTCCATCATCTCGAAACCGGCCACCGAACCTTTGGGCAAGCCTTGCGAGGCCAGACGTAAACGGGTGTCGTGCACCCGGTTTGCAGGCACCAAAATGGCACCGCCGCCTTCGGCATGTTTATAGGGCACATTCAACTGGGACAGCTGGGCAATGATGGCGCCACCATCCTTGTCGGCCAGGTTGGCGTACAGCACGCGCCACTCGGCGTCCCGCCCCATGACCAAGCCAATCGCACCGATCGCGAGCAAAAGGGAAATACCCAGAACAAGGCGTATTTTTTGCCCCTGACTCATAGCAGCCAGACGCTGGTTGAATGTCGGATTTAAAGAAATCGCAGGTGCGGCAGTCATCAAATTTTCCGATCAGTGCGTGATGCAGATTCACATCACAATGCGACCGATTATTCGACTCCTTGGTCAAGACGTACCAAGGAATAGCAATAGAAATACCCATCAATTCACCATTGACATTGCACGGACCAGGACTAGGATCAAAGGAACATTTTTCGCCCCCCGGAGGACACTATGGATCTTCGTCTTTCACCGACCAGCATGCCTTTGTCCATTCGCCCTGCCAGCGCGCCGAAAATCGCCTCCGCGCAAAGCCCCGCAGCAGGTGTCAATGGCTTTTCAGGTGCTCTCAAGACGGCGTTGAACGCCGTCAATCAGTCACAAAATCATGCGATTCGACTTCAACAGGAAGTCCAGATGGAGAACCCCAAAGTCAGCCTGGAAGAAACCATGGTGGCCATCCAGAAAGCGCAAATCGGTTTTCAAGCCACTCTGCACGTGCGCAACCGCATGGTGCAGGCCTATACCGACATCATGAACATGCAGGTGTAAGCCAAACCAAGGCACCTCAGTGCAACAAGCGCGGTTCATCCAGCCTTTGCTCGAAGTCCGCCAACCAGGGCTCGGCCAGATACCGAATCTGTGCGTCGTTGAGCAGTATGCGTTGCATGATTTTTGTCTTGGCCACTCGATGCTCAGGCAACAACTCTTCGGTGCGCGCTCGGAGTCGCAGCTGTTCGATCAAGACCGCACACGCTCCTTCAAACTGAACGACTTGGTCCCAGTTTTTAGACGCTGCAGCATCCAGCATCTTTTGGCTGCTTTCCTCAATCGCCATGTAGTAATCAATTAACATCTTGGCCATGTCAGCCTCCTGCGTAAGACGGCTCACGGACTTGCGCAATCACCTCAGCACGGATCTGGCTCCAGGCTTGTGCCAGCGGCTGGAGCAAACCCAGTACTTCGTTCACCATTTTTTCATCTGATTTCAGATTTGCCTCAGATAAACGAATGATGCTGTAGTCATAGACATCGCGTAATTGAACGGCCAACTCGCCGCCTAGTTCATCATTCAAACCGGCTTTAAGGCCCTCTTCCAGAAGGCGAACAGCGCGGCAAATGGCGCGGCCCTTTCCTGGAATGTCGCGGGTTTGTATGGCTTGTTTGGCGCTGCTGAGTGACTGCATAAGTGCCTCATACAGCATGGCAATCAACTGGTGGGCATCCGCACCGGCCACCGAGGTCTCTACGCCGACGGATCGATAGGCATTAGCCGAACGCATATTGACGGGTGTAAACATTTTGAATTCCTCCTTCTGCTCGATGTATCTTTTATCGGCAGTTGCCGTATGAACTCAAGTGTTTTCCTCATTTTTATTTTTTCAAAAACCGCTCGTCAACCGCCTTTATTCCACTGCGCGAGTTGCGCAGTGACATAAGAGCCCAGGGCATTCATTTTGGCCATCTGACCGTCCAGGTCGGAGTACTGTTTACGCAATTGAGTTTCCATGCGTGAAGCCCTTTCGGTAACCCGGTCTTGCTCTGCCGCATTGCGGCTGATCGCTCCTTGCAAAGCGGTGGATTTGGTCGCCACTGTGCCATCGAACTTCACCAGTCCGCGTGCAAAATCACGCAACTTGAGCCCGAATCCATTGCTTGC
This sequence comes from Hylemonella sp., assembly GCA_031427355.1. GTDB lineage: Bacteria > Pseudomonadota > Gammaproteobacteria > Burkholderiales > Burkholderiaceae_C > CANCDA01. Next base: position 1,491 of record JANPNG010000196.1, on the reverse strand, counting down.
GCTATTGCTGTTGTCGGTCGTGAATAATTTTTTTAAATTTGCAACATCGGCCATCGCCGTGGTTAGTTTGGTGGTGTTGAGTTTGAGGGATCCATCTGCCTGCTGCTCCAGCCCTACTTCGGAAAGATGGCTATAGATCGAACCCGTGCTGATGGAGCCCGTAATGCTGCGCAGCAGGTTTTGCAAACCAACCGTGGTCGAATCGCCTTGCAATGGACCCGAAAGCCCGCCTGGCACGTAACGTGTGGCGTTGCCTAGTGTCTTGCTCAGGGCGCTGTAAGCATCGGCAAGTGTCTGCACATTTTTTTGAATTGCCGCTTGGTCCTGTGCCACCGAGATTTGAACGGGTGCATTCGTCACTTGCAACAACTGTAGTGTCAATCCAGGCACCACATTGCTCAGTGTGTTGGTAGCTGAGTCAATGGCCACACCATTCAGACTGGCCGTTGCATTGAGTCCGGATTGCCCCAGCACCATGCCGCTTGCCGATTGCGCGGGATTACTCAAACTGGTGAGCGACAAACTGTCCAGCCCCGTGAAACCCGCCGATGCAATGCGAAACCCAGCCGCCGCGCCTGTGGTGGCGGACTGAAAAACCAGACGCTCCTGGCCACCATTTCGAAGCACCGTCGCCGTCACGCCCCCGTTGGCGGCATTGATTTTGCTGGCCGCTGTCGTCAACGTGTCTGTGCCGTTGATCGCAACGCTCACGGGGCTTCCGCTTGCCACAAAAGAACCCGTGGCCCAACTGCCCAGATCAATCGTGAGGGTGCCCGTATCCGCCGGGGCCCCCAGAGCGGCGTCCACCGTCACATTCATGGAGGCGGTGGTCTGTGCGCGCGCCAGTTGTGTCACGCTCAGGCTAAAGGCGCTGGCGCTGGCAGTAGAACTGGCGCTCACCGTGACGGCTGCCGTATTGGATGAACTTGCCACTTGTGCAGTCCAGCCTTGCGCCTGAGCCAACACATCAGCCGCATCGCCCACCGCTGACACCTGAGACTTAATGGTGCCATAGAGAGAAAGTTGCGTCTGTAGTGTCGAGGCCTTGCCTTGCAAGGGTTTCAAAGGCTGCTTCTCGATGGCCACGAGTTGGCTCACGATGCTGTTGACATCGAGTCCGCTGCCTACACCCGGTGATGAGATTGCCACATGCGCCTCCTATCGACTGTTTATAGGGTCAGTCCATTTCTTTAAAGCAATGAAAAGCGGCGTTGGCTCCTGCCAAACGCCGCTTTTTGAGTCCCCGTCTTTGGACTGCATTAAGGCCGCTGTGCCTTAACGCAGAAGAGCCAACACTCCTTGCGGACCCTGGTTGGCCTGCGCCACCATGGCGGTGCCTGCTTGTTGCAACACTTGGGCACGCGACAGGTTGGATGTCTCCTGGGCGTAGTCAGCGTCAACGATGCGGCCTTTAGCAGCTGAGAAGTTCTCAGCCCCCACACGCAAGTTCGCGATCACGGATTCAAACCTGTTTTGCGTAGCACCATAACT
>JANPNG010000195.1:0-4087 GCA_031427355.1 Hylemonella sp. | reverse complement strand
AAGCCCAATCTTGTTGCGGTGCTTGAAGCAGTCGGCCACCGTCTTGGCCACGCCGTACACCCGCAGCGCCACCTGATCGACCTGCACCACCTCAACGCCTGCGGCATACGCCTCGCCCGAAAACTGCACCATCTTCACCGGTGGGTAATCCATTTTGGGCGCGTGGCTGCCTTGCGGCATGGCGATCCAAACCTGGCGGGGCAGCTGCGTGGTGAGCTCGTGTATCTGCAAAGCCGTGAGCAAACAAAACACCGCCTGCGGCACCTTGACGGCAATGGTGGCCAGACTTTCATGCTCAGAGCCTCGGCGCTCGGGCAGCCGGTACACACCGCGCCCCACGCGCTCCAACTGGCCGCTGGCGGTGAGCCGCGAGAGCACCACGCGGGCAATACCCAGCTCCTGCAAATGGCTGGCGCGCAGCAGGCCCCGCTGAGTGGCCAGGGCGAGAACGCGTTGTGTGTGGGTGTCGGTTGGCATGGAGGCAATAGTATGTTCCGTTTATGCGCTAATTTCAAGTGGATAGAGTGCTTATGGAACAAGACGCTATAGCTGCCGTACAACGCGGCATGCATGTAGCACTAAAGTGCTATTATTTTCCATTCATCAGGAAACTGCAGCATGTCCACAACCACCATCCGAATCGAAGACGACCTCAAAGCTCGCGTGGCCGCCGCCGCACAGCACGCTGGCAAAACCGCCCATGCTTTCATTCTGGACGCCATCTCCCAAACCGTGGAGCAAATGGAACTGGACAACGCCTTCAACACGCTGGCCGACCAGCGCTGGGCGAACATTCAAGCCAGCGGCAAAACCGTGCCATGGGATGACGCAAAAGCCTACCTCGCCGCGCGGGCGAATGGCGAGCCCAACCGCAAAACTGCCGCACGCAAATTGGCCAAGTGACCCAGCGCATGACCCGGATCGAGCTGGCGCCTGAGGTCTTTGACGACTTCGACCGTTTCTTTGAACACATCGCCCAGTTTGACGCAAGCTCTGCACCCCAGCGCATTGGCGACATTCTGGAAGCCATCCAAATCCTGACCCACAGCCCCCAGATTGGGCGGCCCGTGAAAGACGGCAAACGCGAACTCATCATCGGCCGCGCGACTCGCGGTTATGTGGCACTGTACCGCTATGTGGCGGCTATCGACACCGTGTTTGTGCTGGCGGTGCGGGCGCAGCGGGAGGATGGGTGAATGTCAATTTTCAAGGCACTTCAACTGTGACTTTGATCGAGCTGTACCAAGACGCCAGTTGATTTATTTCAGTATCGGTCAAATTTTTTGCAATATAACCCATCACTTCATGCTGACGTTTGCCGCTGCGGTAATTTGTCAATTGTTCAGAGAGGTAGAGCGCTTGCTGGCCCGCTAAATTAGGGGCATTGGGAAGTGTCGCTATTCCATTCGAGCCGTGACACAAAGCACACGCGGCCCCAGCCTTCGCGGCACCCAAAGACAAGTCATCAGCAAAGCTTGTGAGCGACGCAGAAATCAACAAAACAAAAAATGCATGCTTGCTCATCAAAATTCCTCAAAAAATAGGGGCCCCCGAAGAGGCCCCGTTTTGGATTCGATCACAGGCAAAGGCCTGTGGCTAGACCCAGCTTAATTGCCGCTGTAGCTGATCCGGTAGATTGCGCCTGCGTAGTCATCTGACACCAAAATAGAGCCGTCAGGCAGATTGGCAATATCGACCGGGCGAGCCAACGCGCGACCCGTGACTTTGTCTAAGAAACCATCGGCAAACACCTCAGACTCGCCGGCAGAACCGTCGGCCTTGATAGGCACGTAGTTGACCAAGTAGCCGGTGGGTGTGGTGCGGTTCCATGAACCATGGGACGCCACAAACAGACCACCTTGGTATTTCTTAGGAAAAGCCGTGCCAGTGTAGTGCGCCAAACCGAGTTGGGCTTGGTGCGCAGGGAACTCAACCTGAGGATAAATCGCGCCAGCTGGCTCTTTCATGTCCTTCAGGTCAGCCGCTGCAGCTGAGCCCGCCACTTTGAAATGACCGTTGTAGTAAGGAAAGCCGAAGTGCTCGCCGACCTTGGTCAGTTTGTTCAACTCACCTGGTGGAATCTCATCGCCCAAACCGTCAACTTGGTTGTCCGTGGTCCAAATATCACCCTTTGGCCCAACAGAAATGCCTGCCGGATTGCGCATGCCTCTGGCGTAGACCGTGCGACCTGAGCCGTCCAAGCCATTGAAACGGAGCACACCACCAATGCCAAGTTCGTCATACATGGCGACTTTGTCTTTGGGTTGAACGTTGTAGGGTTGACCCATGGTGACGAAAATTTTGCCGTCTTTGTCTACCTTGCAAACACGTCCTGTGTGGTTGAAAGACTGTTCTTCGACGGGGATCAACTTGCCTTCAGGCACGATCATGCCAACCGCGACGTCAGGGCCTTCGTAGAAGAATTCTGCGGCTGGGAAGTGCATGATTCGGTTTGATTCGGCAACCACCAAAAAGCCGTCTTTGGTGAAGCAAACGCCGTTCGGGTTGCTGAATTTGATCGAAGGTGCAAAAGCCTTGACCTCTGTCGCTGCATCGCCGTTGTTGCGGTTGGTCACAGACCAAACCGTGGTTTTACGGGTGCCGACGAACAGCATGTTGGTGGAAGGGGCGACCGCCATGTAGCGGGCATCAGGGACCACAGCGTAAAGATCGATCTTGAAGCCATCGGGCAGCCGGACTTTTTTCAGATTGGCGCGAATGGCGTCTGCGTTCTTACCTTCTTGTGGAACAACAGGAATGTTCATGCTGGTGGCTGTGTTGCCCATTCGCTGAAGCGTAGAGAGATTCTTGTCTTGTGCAAGTGCAGAGGTGCTGCCAATGGCCGCCACAGCCAGCGCGAATGCAGAGAGTTTCATAAATTGCACGATGACCCTTTGAGTGTTGTAAGAGGTAATACTCGGTTAAATATTAAAGCAGGGATGTCTGAATCACGCCTAGGTAATTTCCCTAGGGATGCTCTGAATAACCGATCGCCAAATGGAGTAGCGGTCGGTTAATTTTCAAATGATGGGATTTCACGAATAATCTCCTGCGCTTGTGTTGAATCTGCTGCCCCACTGGGCAGTTTTCACGCTTTGCAGCGCCTTAGCCCGGTTTTCTGGCGCACTCATCTCTGCGCCGCTATCAATTTGCCACGCACCATCCACAAATTGGACAGCGCAAATAGTGTCACGAGCTGCGCTGTGTTTTTCTTCAAACCACGGTAGCGGACTTTCACAAAGCCGAACTGGCGCTTGATCACCCGAAACGAATGCTCCACTTTGGCACGCACACCCGCCTTGAGTGAGCTTTTCCGCCTTGTCGATCAGAGCATCTGCCGGGTCGTCTTTGTTGAGCGTCTTTCGCTTGCCTGGCCCCATCGCGATATGCCACGTGGCATCCTCATTGGCATCTGCGCGCTTGTCTCCCCCTTGGTAGCCCGCATCGGCGTGAACGGTGGCTTCTTGCCCGTGCAGTAGTGAGTTGCCTTCGGTCACATCACCGACGTTGCCCGAGGTCCCCCGTACGGTGTGCACCAAGCCAGACTCGGCATCAGCGCCTATGTGGGCCTTCATGCCGAAGTACCACTGGTTGCCCTTCTTGCTGGAGTGCATGTCGGGGTCGCGTGCGCGGTCTTTGTTCTTGGTGGAGGTGGGCGCTGCAATCAGAGTGGCATCCACCACAGTGCCAGCCTTGAGCAGCAAGCCCTTCGAAGTCAGCAGCTCGTTGACGGTGATAAGTATTTGCTCGGCAAGTTTGTGCTTTTCCAGGCGGTGGCGAGGACTTGGGGTTTTGCCAAACCGCAAGATGGTGGACTCGTCCGGTAGCCGCGCGAACTCTTCAAGCTGGGCAAACGCACGGTAAAGCGGCGTGTCAAAGAAGGCCTCTTCCATGGCTGGGTCTGACAGGGTGAACCATTGCTGCATGAAGTGGGTACGCAGCATGGTCATCAACGGAAACGGCGGGCGGCCATTCTTGCCTTCAGGGTAGAACGGGGCAATCAGGGAAATCAAATCAGCCCAGGGAACAACCTGCTCCATCTGCTCAAGGAACACTTGCTTGCGGGTTTTTTTGATGTTCAGATTGA
>JANPNG010000194.1:0-4042 GCA_031427355.1 Hylemonella sp. | reverse complement strand
TCCAGCGCGAGAACGGGTCGCATGGGCGCGCTTTTGTTCATCGACCTGGACAACTTCAAGGTGCTCAACGACACCTTGGGTCACGACCAAGGTGATCTGCTTTTGAAGCAAGTGGCGCAACGCCTGTTAGCTTGTGTGCGTGAGGGCGATAGCGTGGCCCGTCTCGGCGGCGATGAGTTCGTGATCGTGCTGGAAGACCTGAGCACAGTGGCGAACGAAGCAGCGGCTCAAGCCGAAAGTGTGGGAGAGAAAATTCTTGCAGCACTCGATGGTCCTTACGATCTGGAGGAGCAGAAGTATCACAACACGCCAAGTATCGGTATCACCTTGTTCTGCGGCCATCTCAACAGCGTGGATGAGTTGATGAAGTACGCCGACCTCGCCATGTACGAGGCTAAAAAAGCAGGCCGTTTCACGCTGCGATTTTTCGATCCCAAAATGCAGGCGGCGATCACCGCACGTGCCGACTTGGAGAAGGATTTGCGCGACGGCATGTTGCAAGACCAGCTCACGCTCTACTACCAGCCGCAAGTCGATGCGACGGGCCGCACTACGGGTGCAGAGGCCTTGTTGCGCTGGCAGCACCCGCAGCGTGGCCTGGTCTTGCCCAATGCGTTCATCCCTCTGGCCGAAGAAACCGGCCTGATACTGCCCATGGGTCAGTGGATATTGGAGACGGCCTGCCAGCAATTGGCGACTTGGGCGCGACAGCCTGACACGGCGCATCTGAGCATTTCCGTCAATGTCAGCGCCCCGCAGCTTCGCCAGGCCACCTTTGTTGAATACGTGCTGTCGGTGCTGGAGAGCAGCGGGGCGGATCCTCAAAAACTCAAGCTGGAGTTGACCGAGACCTTGCTCTTCACCAATGTCGAAGAAACCATTGTCAAAATGCTGGCGCTGAAAAAGCGGGGTATCCATTTCTCACTGGATGACTTCGGTACCGGCTACTCGTCCTTGTCGTATCTGAAGCGTTTGCCCATTGACCAGCTGAAGATCGACCAGAGCTTTGTCCATGACCTGCTGACGGACGCCGACGACGTGGCCATTGTTCACACGATTGTGGTTCTGGCGAAAAGCCTGGGCCTCCAGGTGATGGCCGAAGGTGTGGAAACTGAAGCGCAACGGGCCCTCCTTTTCATGCACGGGTGTGAAGCTTATCAAGGCTTTTTGTTTGGCCCACCGCTGCCCGTGACCGATTTCGAGCGGCAATTGCGCCGGGTTTGACGCCAGGCCTGAGGCCTGAGTCTGGCTGGTTTTAAGCCTGGCGCGACACCACTTCACCGCGCAAGCTGTAGTGCAGCGCTTCGGTGATGGTCACGTCCGCCAGTTGGCCAATCAAATGCTGTGGCCCGGAAAAGTTCACCACCCGGTTGCACTCGGTGCGACCCATCAGCTCCTGGGCATCCCACTTGGAGGGGCCTTCCACCAAAATGCGCTGCACCGTGCCCAGACGGCTTTGGCTGATGGCTTTGATGTTGACCTCGATCGCGCTTTGCAGGTGTTGCAGTCGTTTGAGCTTGACCTCATGCGGTGTGTCGTCTGCCAGATTGGCGGCCGGCGTGCCGGGGCGCGGGCTGAAGATGAAGCTGAAGGAGTTGTCAAAGCCCACGTCGTCAATCAGCTTCATCATCTTGCTGAAATCGTCCTCGGTCTCGCCGGGGAAACCCACGATGAAGTCGCTGCTGAAGGCCATGTCGGGGCGAATGGCGCGCAGTTTACGCACCGTGCTTTTGTACTCCATGGCGGTGTAGCCGCGCTTCATGGCCATCAAAATCCGGTCTGAGCCGTGCTGCACTGGCAGGTGCAGGTGGCTCACCAGTTTGGGAAGGGTGTCGTAAGCGGCAATCAGGGACGGCGTGAACTCATTGGGGTGGCTGGTGGTGTAGCGGATGCGCTCGATGCCGGGGATCTCGGCCACATAGGCCAGCAACGTGGCAAAGTCGGCCATCTCGCTGGACAGCGTCGAGCCCTCGCCCACCATGCGGGCGCGGTAGGCGTTGACGTTTTGGCCCAGCAGGTTGACCTCTTTCACACCCTGGTCGGCCAGCCCGGCCACCTCCACCAGCACGTCCTCAAACGGGCGCGACACCTCTTCGCCGCGCGTGTAGGGCACGACGCAATAGCTGCAGTATTTGGAGCAACCCTCCATGATGCTGACAAAGGCCGTGGCCCCATCTACCTTGGCGGGCAGTAGGTGGTCAAACTTTTCGATCTCGGGAAAGCTGATGTCCACCTGTGGTCGGTTTTGCAAGCCGCGCTGCGTCAGCAAATCAGGCAGGCGGTGCAAGGTTTGCGGGCCAAACACCACGTCCACATAGGGCGCGCGTGCAATGATGGCGGCGCCCTCCTGGCTGGCCACGCAGCCGCCCACGCCAATCAACGCACCTTTTTTCTTGAATTTTTTCACCCGGCCCAAGTCAGAGAAGACCTTCTCTTGTGCCTTCTCGCGCACCGAGCAGGTGTTGAAGAGGATCAAATCGGCCTCTTCGACGAGCAGTGTTTTCTCGTAGCCCTGCGCGGCCTGCAACACGTCGGCCATCTTGTCCGAGTCGTACTCGTTCATTTGGCAGCCGAAGGTTTTGATGAAGACTTTTTTGCTCATGGCTTGGCTTTCAATTCGGCGTCGTTCAGGATCCAGACCTGATGCACCAGGCCCGAGGTGTCCAGCAGATAGCGCACGTGAAGGGGTTGACCGACCAGCCCGCCCGATAGCACCAGCAGGTTGTTGCGTGCCCGAATGCGCGCACCCGGCGACAGGCGCGCGGGATGACCGTTGAGTAATATTTCGGGTGGCGAAGTCACCATCAACTCGCCCCGTAAGGCGTTCGCCGCCATGGGAGGAATGCGTTGCGAGGTGTCTTGCGCGTTGGCGGGTGCCGGAATCAGCGCAGCAACCAGGGCCACAGACAGCAGCGTGGACAGCAAAAACCCACGGCGCAGGCCGAGACGGGGGAAACAGCGGTTCATGGTGTACATCCAGAGGCTGGTGGTCAATGTAAAAAGCCACTGTGCGGGGCCAGTGGCTTTTAGGTGTTTTGGTGGTGATAGGTGGACTTGAACCACCGACATCAGCATTATGAATGCTGCGCTCTAACCAACTGAGCTATATCACCGAGCGGTCGTTATTATAACGGTAGCTTTCATCGGTGCTCAAACACTGCCTTGCGCTTGGCCACAAACGCGGCCATCCCTTCTTTTTGGTCGGCGGTGGCAAACAGGGCGTGAAACAGGCGTCGCTCAAACATCACCCCGTCGTTCAGGCTGCTCTCAAAGGCGCGATTCACCGACTCTTTGGCCGCCATGGTGGCGATTTGTGAATACTCGCAAATCATCAGGGCCGCGCCCAGCGCCTCGGTCATCAACTGGTCCAGCGCCACCACGCGGCTCACCAGCCCGGCGCGCTCGGCCTCGGCCGCGTCCATCATGCGCCCGGTCAGCGCCATGTCCATGGCCTTGGCCTTGCCCACCGCCCGCGGCAGGCGCTGCGTGCCGCCCGCGCCGGGGATGATGCCGAGCTTGATCTCTGGTTGGCCAAAACGGGCGTTGTCCGCCGCGATGATGAAGTCGCACATCATCGCCAGCTCACAGCCGCCGCCCAATGCAAAGCCGCTCACCGCCGCAATCACCGGCTTGCGGATGCTGCGCAGTTGCTCCCAGTTGCGGGTGATGTAGTCGCCCTTGTACACATCGGCAAAGCTGTAGCTGGCCATGGCGCCAATGTCGGCCCCGGCGGCAAAGGCTTTTTCGCTGCCGGTAATCACCATGCAGCCGATCGCTTCGTCAGCGTCAAAGGCTTTGAGCGCCGCACCCAGCTCGTCCATGAGCTGGTCGTTCAGCGCATTGAGCTGCTTGGGGCGGTGCAAGGTGATGACGCCGACTTTGCCGGCTTCTGTGCGGACTTGGATCATTTCGAAGGTCATGGTTTTCCTAAAAGTGTTTGTTTATCGCCTAGCCGTTCGCCCCGGGCCGGTGGAAGGGGCCCTAGACACGCGCAGGGGGGACCGGGGGGGCAAACGGCAGCCCAAAAACTAGGGTAGCCGGG
>JANPNG010000193.1:0-2536 GCA_031427355.1 Hylemonella sp. | reverse complement strand
GAGCGCGCCAGCACCATGATGCGTTTGACCGCCGTGTGCGCGGCTTGCAGCATCTCGTAGTCGTCGCTGTTGACGGGCAAATTGGTGTGCACATTGCCGTCACCGGCGTGCATGTGCAAAGCGGCCCAGACGCGGCCCTTGAGCACGCGCTGGTGAATGGCGTTGCACTCGTCCAGAATCGGCAAAAACGCGCCGCCGGTGAAAAGGGCCTGCAAGGGCGCTCTGATTTGAGCTTTCCAGCTGGCGCGCAGCGAATGGTCTTGCAGTTGCGGGAACAGCGATTCAACCCCTTGCAGCCAACCCGCCCACAGCTCCCGCACCTCGGCCACCAGGGCCAGCGCCTGGGCCACCCGATCTTCCAGCAGTTCAGCGGAGGCGATGTCCTTGGGGCCGTCGTGCTTGCCCAGCGGCAGGCTGCTCTGACTGAAAAATGCCGTCAACTCGTCACACAACTTGATCTTGTTGGCCAGGCTCAGCTCGATGTTGATGCGCTCGATGCCGTCGGTGTACTCGGCCATGCGCGGCAGGGGAATCACCACGTCTTCATTGATCTTGAAGGCATTGGTGTGGCGCGAGATCGCCGCCGTGCGCTTGCGGTCGAGCCAGAACTTCTTGCGCGCTTCCGGGCTGATGGCGATGAAGCCCTCACCGCTGCGCGAGTTGGCAATGCGCACCACCTCGCTGGTGGCCCGCGCCACCGCGTCCGCGTCGTCCCCGGCGATGTCCCCGAATAAAACCATCTTGGGCAAACCGCCGCGCTTGGACTTGGTGGCGTAGCCCACGGCCTTGAGGTAGCGGTCGTCCAGATGCTCCAGGCCCGCCAGCAGGACGCCCGAGCGCTTGGCCTCGGCAAACATGAAATCCTTGATCTCCACGATGCTGGGCACCGCATTGCGCGCATGGCCGAAAAACTCCAGGCACACGGTCCGGGTGTGGGCGGGCATGCGGTGCACCACCCAGCGCGCACTGGTGATGAGGCCGTCGCAGCCTTCTTTTTGAATGCCGGGCAGACCGCTCAAAAACTTGTCGGTGACGTCCTTGCCCAGGCCCTCTTTGCGAAACGAGGGGCCGGCAATGTCCAGGCGCTCGCTGCGCGTGCGTGTCTTGCCGTCGGCCTTGAAATACTGCAGCTCAAAGCTGGCCACGTCCGCGTCATGGATCTTGCCCATATTGTGGTTCAAGCGGGTGACTTCCAGCCAGCCCGCATCCGGCGTGACCATGCGCCAGCTCGCCAGGTTGTCCAGCGCCGTGCCCCACAGCACGGCTTTCTTGCCACCGGCGTTCATGGCGATATTGCCGCCAATGCAGGAGGCCTCGGCCGAGGTCGGGTCCACCGCAAACACATAACCGGCGCGCTCGGCGGCATCGGCCACGCGCTGCGTCACCACGCCCGCCTCAGACCAAACCGTGGCCACGGGCCGGTCCATGCCGGGCAGGGTCAGCATCTCGACCTCGCTCATGGCCTCCAGCTTTTCGGTGTTGATGACCGCGCTTTTCCAGGTCAAGGGCACGGCCCCGCCGGTGTAGCCAGTGCCACCGCCGCGCGCGATGATGGTCAGGCCCAGGTCAATACAGCCCTTGACCAGGCCTGCCATTTCAGTCTCGGTGTCGGGCGTGAGCACCACAAAGGGGTATTCGACGCGCCAATCGGTGGCGTCGGTCACATGGGAGACCCGACTCATGCCGTCGAACTTGATGTTGTCTTTGCCCGTCAACCGACTCAAGACGCGCTGGGTCTTGCGCCGCAGCTCGGCCACGGTGACAAAAGAAGCGCCAAACGCCTCGACAGCCTGGCTGGCGTCTTGTAGCAACTCGCCCACCATCACGTCCCGCGCCGGGTCGTCCTGCGGGGTGCGGCGCTTGCCGACTTCACTGAGCCGGTGGTGCAGCGCATCCACCAGCAGGCGGCGCCGCTTGGGGTTGTCCAGCAAGTCGTCCTGCAAATAGGGATTGCGCTGCACCACCCAGATATCGCCCAGCACCTCGTACAGCATGCGGGAGGAGCGGCCCGTGTGGCGCTCACCGCGCAGCAGATTGAGCAACTCCCAGGCGCGCGCGCCCAGCAGCCGGATCACGATCTCGCGGTCGGAAAACGAGGTGTAGTTGTAGGGGATTTCGCGGATGCGGTCATGCGCGTGCGGCAAGGCATCAGGCGCGGCGGCAAGGAAGTGAAGCGGGGTCGGGGCGTTCATTGAGCTTTTGTAGGTTCTATCGATTTGTCATTCCCACCGGCGCAGGCATGACAAAAGCCAGGATTTTTAGCTGATAAGGGATATTACCGCAGTGCAGCATTTTTCGATGCTTCTCTCATGGAAAGCCCGCAGTCCAGTGCGCCCTCTTCGGGGGTTTAATCAAGCTGACATAGGCATCTGCTCAACTGAACGCTTTTCGAACCGAGGAACACGAACATGATGAACATGAAACTTCAACTCATCACAGTCGCGCTGGCCGCCACCTTCATGGCCCCCGCCCAAGCGCAAACTGAAGTCCAGTGGTGGCATTCCATGACCGCCGTTAACGGCGAATGGGTCAACGA
>JANPNG010000192.1:0-6777 GCA_031427355.1 Hylemonella sp. | reverse complement strand
ACTGACCCGTCATGAACTTCATACGGCACACCCTGCTGGCGCTGCAATTTTTCACCCGCATCCCGGTCACCGGGCGGTTGGCCGCGTGGGTGGGTTACAGCCCGGATTTGATGCGCGCCAGTACAGCGCATTTCCCCGGCGTGGGCTGGCTGGTGGGTGGGCTGGCGGCAGTGAGTTTTGCTGGCCTGCGCGTGCTCTTGCCTGATGTGGTGGGGGCCTCCTTGGTGGCGGCCGTGGCCAGCACGGGTTTGACGGTTTTTCTCACCGGGGCTTTGCATGAAGACGGCCTGGCTGACGTGGCCGACGGCTTGGGCGGCACGCATGATCGGGTGCGGGCGCTAGAGATCATGAAGGACTCGCGCGTGGGGGCTTTTGGTGTGCTGGCCTTGGTGCTAGCGCTGCTGATGAAGGTGGCGCTACTGAGCCTGTTGGACAGTCTGGACATCGGCTTGGTGTGCGCAGCCTTGCTGGCCGCGCACGTGAGTTCACGCGCCTGGCCCTTGCTGCTCATTCGCTTGTTGCCGTATGTGGGTGATGCGGCCAACTCCAAATCTAAACCGCTGGCGGAACAGATCAGCACGCCCAGCTTGATCGTGGCCGGTGTCTGGCTGCTGGGCGCATTGGCGCTGGTGCAATGGGTCCTCGACGATGTGCTCTGGTTGTGGCCGCTGTTGGCCTCGGGTCTGGCCTTTGTGGGCCTATGGCGACTGTTTGCACGCCGTTTGCAGGGCTTCACGGGCGATTGTCTGGGGGCGACGCAACAGGTGTGCGAGCTGGCGTTTTACCTCGGTCTGGCCCTGTCGTTATGAGTCTGTTGCTATGAGCTTGTCGTTATGAAGTTATGGCTGGTACGCCATGCGCGGCCTTTGATCGAGCCCGGCGTTTGCTATGGCGCCACCGACATGGCGGCTGATGCCGAGGCGACGCAGGCCAGTGCCCAAGCGCTGGCGCAGGTGTTGCCGCAGGGTGTGCGTGTGATGACCTCGCCCCTGCAACGTTGCACCCAACTGGCGCAGGCCTTGCAAACGATACGCCCCGACTTGAAAGCCACCCCGGATGCCCGCTTGGCCGAGATAGATTTTGGTTGCTGGGAAGGCGTGCGCTGGGACGCCATTCCGAAAGACGCCTACGCGCTGTGGATGGCCGAGTTCAACACCTGCCGCTTTGGCGGGCGCGAGAGCGTGGGCGAGTTCATGCGGCGTGTGGCGCTGGCCTGTGCAGACATTGAGGTAGAAGCACGGTCAACCGTTTGGATCACCCACGCGGGTGTGGCGCGGGCCATGACCTTGCTGGCGCAGGGCTTGACATGTGTTGAACGATCCGATCAGTGGCCCAAAGAGACGCCTGAGTGGGGGCAGTGGTGGGAGCGAGAGGTGTAAGCGAGCGCCAGAATCGTCATCCCCGCGCAGACGAGGATCCAGGGCCTGCCGTCTTCGGCTTGTAGTCACAATCCTGCGCCACGCTGCACAACCAGCACTGCGGCTTGCGTGCCTGGCACACGTAGCGGCCATGCAAAATCAGCCAGTGGTGCGCGTTGACGAGGTAGGGCGGGGGAATGCGTTTGAGCAGCTTTAGCTCCACGGCCAGCGGCGTCTTGCCTGGGGCCAGGCCGGTGCGGTTGCCCATGCGAAAGATGTGCGTGTCCACCGCCATGGTGGGTTCACCAAAGGCTGAGTTCAGCACCACATTGGCCGTCTTGCGGCCCACGCCGGGCAGGGTCTCCAGCTCGGCTCTTGTTCGGGGCACTTCACCGTTGAACTGTTCAACCAGCATCTGGCAGGTCTGCATCAAGTGCTTGGCCTTGCTGTGGTACAGGCCTATGGTCTTGATATAGCTCTCTAGCCCGTCCAAGCCGAGGTCGAGGATTTTTTGCGGTGTGTTGGCCACGGGAAACAGCTTGCGCGTGGCCTTGTTCACGCCTACGTCGGTGGCTTGGGCTGACAGTAGCACCGCGACCAATAACTCAAACACACTGCTGTATTCCAGCTCGGTCACCGGGTTCGGGTTGGCGGCCTGGAGGGTGGCAAAGAAGTGTTCGATCTGGGCTTTGTTCATGGGGCAATTTTCCCATGGCATCATTGGGCGATGAAAACCTCAAACCTTTCTCAATTCCTCGTAAGGGCGTGTGTTCAGGTCAGCGCCATGGTGTGTGTTGCAGGCGCGGTCATCCTTGCCCCAGTCCACGCGGAAACACCGAAAAACATCATCATCCTGTTTGCCGATGGTGCGGCGGCGACGCAGATGGAATTTGGTCGTTATTCAAGTGAGTTGCTGCGCGGCCAGCCCTTTGCGGTGACCTCCGAAGTCATGCGCCACGGGACTTTGGGCTTGATGTCAACACTGTCCAGTAACGCCTACGTCACAGACTCAGCCGCCGCCGCGTCCGCCATGTCCACCGGTCATAAGGCCAACAATGGCGCGATATCAATCACGCCGCAGGGTGCAGCACCTGCCACCTTGATGCAAGACGCCCGCAGACTAGGCAAGAAAATTGGCTTGGTAACCACATCCATGCTGTACGACGCCAGCCCGGCCGCGTTCAGCGTGAACGCCAAATCACGGCGTGACTATGAGTTCATCGTCAACCAGTACCTGGCCCTGGCCCCCGAGGTCTTGCTGGGTGGAGGCGCTGATTATTTCAAGCGGGATGGCATTGACGGCGGCAAACGCAAAGACGAGCGGGATATGGTGGAGGCGTTTCGCAAGAAGGGTTATGCCGTCGCCACCCAAACGGCTGACTTGACCACGCCTTTGCAACAACGCAACACCAAATTGCTGGGCCTGTTTGCTGACGAGGCCATGGACTTCGCCATTGACCGGGACGCGGCCAAGCAGCCGAGCCTGGCTGAGATGACGGGCTCTGCACTGAAGGTGTTGTCCGCTGCGCCCAACAAAGGATTCGTGTTGTTTGTCGAGAATGAAAACACCGATACCGCGGGACACGACAACGATGTGGGGGCGCTCATGCACGAGCTGTGGGCGTTTGACGATGCGGTCAAGGTGGCTTTGGCGTTCCGTCAAAAACACCCGGACACGCTAGTGATCGTCACGGGCGATCATGAAACCGGTGGCTTCTCGCCGACCTCGGCCAAGCGGCCCAAAGCGAGCGGTTCATTGGTGGTCAACGCGGACATGCTGCGCGTGATCGGCGGCTTCAAAATGTCCTTCCAGGAAATCTCGGATCGCATGGAGGCCAAGGCCAAAGAAGGCGTTGACGCCAATGCCGTCATGGCTTACCTCAATGAGTTGATCCAGAACAAGCTGCCCGGCATGCAAATGGATGAAGAGGTCAGGGCGCTGATCCTCAACAAACAGCCGCCCAGCTTGAACATCCGCCACCATCACGAGCCACCCACGGCCGCAGCCGCCCTGGGCTTGATGGTGGCGCGGCAAACCGGTTTTTACTGGGGCAGCTCGGGCCACACCAGCGAACCGGCCACGGTGTCGGCCATCGGCCCAGGCGCTGCGCTGTTTAAGGGCTACCAGGACAATACCGATTTCGCGAGAAACCTGCGGCGCTTGCTGGGTATGAGGGCCGATGCACAAAAAACCGGTCATTGACTTTAAATTTGTAATCAAATCGACCCGTAGCCCTTTATTTACTAGCGTAAGCAGCTATTTAAAACATAGCAACTCACTCCCCAAGAAGACCCCAAAAAGACACCATGCACTACGCCGACCGCCTGAACAACGTCGAAACCTCCGCCATCCGTGAGCTTTTCAAGCTGCTGGGCAAGCCCGGCATCATCAGCTTTGCCGGAGGCTTCCCCGACAGCGCCATGTTTGACGTTGACGGCATCAAAGCAGCCGTCAACCAAGCCCTGACGGACGAGCCCGGCGGCGCGCTGCAATATGGCGCGACCGAAGGCTACAACCCACTGCGCGAGCAACTTGCCGCTTTCATGGGCGACCGGGGCGATGGCCGACGTGAGAACAGCGTCACGGTCGCGCCGGATGGCCTGATCGTCACCACCGGCAGCCAGCAGGCGCTGGATTTGATCGGCAAAACGCTCATCAACCCCGGTGACAAGGTCATCGTGGAAGCGCCGACGTTTTTGGCCACCATCCAGTGCTTTCGCCTCTACGGCGCGCAGGTCATTGGCGCGCCGATTGATGAGCACGGCGTCAAAGTGGATGAGCTGGAAAAACTGATTGCCGAGCACAAGCCCAAGTTCGTTTACCTCATCCCCACTTTCGGCAACCCCAGTGGTGCCACGCTCAGCCTGGAGCGGCGCAAAAAGGTGCTGGAGCTGGCCGTCAAGTACCAGACCCCCGTGGTGGAGGACGATCCTTATGGCGACCTGTACTTTGGCGCGGCCCCACCGCCCAGCATCCTGGCCCTGAGCGCCCAAGTACCCGGCAGCCGCGACTGGCTGGTGCACTGCGGCAGTTTGAGCAAGGTCTTGAGCCCCGGCCTGCGTGTGGGCTGGATGATTGCCCCGCCCGAGCTGCTGGTCCGCGCCACCATGTGTAAACAGTTCAGTGACGCTCACACCAGCACCTTCGCCCAAGCCACCGCAGCCCAGTACCTTAAGGCAGGCCGCATGCCCGCCACGCTGGCCCATGTGCGCCAGGTGTACGGCGAGCGTGCCCGCGTCATGGGCGAATGTCTGAAGCGCGAGCTGGGTGACGCCATCACCTTCACCCAACCCGGCGGCGGCCTGTTCTTCTGGGCGCGCCTGACCGGTGCTAACGGCAAGTTGCAAGACGCCGGTGAACTGGCCAAACGTGCGATTGAGCAAGGCGTGGCCTTCGTGCCAGGTGCGCCGTTTTTTGCGCATGATCCCGACCCGGCCACCCTGCGCCTGAGCTTTGCCACGGCGGATGTGGCGAAGATTGTGGAGGGCATGGAGCGCTTGGGCCGGGCGCTCTAAGGGCGACGCCAAGGTGACCCTTGGTGACTTCTGAGCCTCGCAGCCCTTTGGGCTAGAAACAACACCCTGCGCCCAAAGCAGACACCTGTCTTGACAAATTGTTTGAACTGTCCAATTATGAGGGAATGACAGTTCAAATGAAACGGATGAGACTATGATCTCCAGCATATATTTGCTTGAAAAAACCGGCATTTCCAGGGCAACGCTGAACAATTACATCAAACTCGGCATACTGTCCAAGCCGGTGGTGAGTAATCCAGGCTTGGACAGTAAAGGACCTCGGCAATTGGGTTTTTTTCCGGACGATGCGGTTGCCCGGATTGAGGCGATCAACCAGCTCAAGCAAGAGGGCTACAGCATGTCGGAGATCAGATCTCGTCTATTGGGTGAGGTCGCCGTGTCGTCAGCCAATGCCAGCGCTCAAATGCCCGCCTCCGTACCGCCTCGCCCCACGGGTGCTCACCCTGTGATGCTTCAGGTGCAAGATGCGGATGGCCCTCGGGTGACGATTGAAGATTTGCCCCACCCGGCGTACATGATCAACCACAATTTTGAACTGATATGGGTCAATCCCCAAGCGCGACACCGCTTGTTTGCAGACGCCGAGTTGCCATCTAACAGCGAAAGCAGAAACTTGTTGCGCTTGCTGCCTGTCGATGGCAACGAGTGGAGCAGCCTTTTGCGCTTTCACATTGCTTTGGCCAAAGGGCGTTTGAGTGCCGACAACTTTGGCGCGGCCTGTAGAGGGCTTGACCCTGTGGCTTTCGCAAAAATCCAGGCAATTTACGCGGATGTCACTGCCGAAGCGGTAACGCCTGTGTTGGCTGCACCCGTTTGCCTACCCGACGACGCACAGCATCCAACGCAGCACACCGCTTATGCCTCCTACTTTCGAGAAGGCATGTTGATCGTTTTACAGCCTGAAACGGATGTAAGTGATGCCATTATGGGTGTACTGTCCAGGCGTGATGAGTTGATTCGCAGTTTGCTTCGGCGCAAATTGCCGGTTTTGACCAATCTGGCGGTCATGGTGGCAGATCTGCAAAGTTCTGTGACGATTTGTTCAGAACTGCCACCACAAGAGTATTTTGAACTGATCAACGAGATTTGGACAACGATGGCACCGATCTTTCGCCGCTACCACGCCACCTGTGGCAAACATGTGGGCGATGGTCTTGTTTACTATTTTTTCCCTCAACCGGACAGCAACTACATGGCCAATGCCTTGGCCTGCGCCCAGGAAGTTCGAGTTGCGATGCAGAAGTTGTCTAAAGACTGGCAGATTCGCAAGAACTGGTTCAACGAACTTTACTTGAACACCGGGATTACCGAAGGTTTGGAATGGTTGGGCACGTACCAGTCATCCGCAGGCATTGAATTTGTAGTGCTGGGCGATACCATCAACCAGGCTTCTCGTATCTCTGATGTGGCGCGGTACGGCAGTATTTGGGCCAGCAAGAGTTTGATCGGAAAAATGGAGGCCAAAGAGCGTGATCGCGTTAACTACGGCGTACGTCGGCGTGCACCAGATGGTCGAGAACATTTTGTTGCTTCCAGTTTTTCTTTTGTTTCCTCGCTCTTGGAGCAAGACGGTATGCGTTTAGAAAAAATGAAGGACATCGCCACACTGGCGATTACCGAGATCGTGGGGATCAGTTTGACTCAAAAATGACGAAAATTTGCATGCCGAGTGGTTAGCAGCCCCTTTACACTCATCATATTTATCCCATCGTCGGAGAAATATCACATGCTGACCCTTTGCGGCTTTCCCATTTCCAATTACTACAACAAAGTCAAACTCGCGCTGCTTGAAAAAGGCGTTGTCTTTGCCGAGGAGTATGCAAGCCCGCGCAGCAAGAACGAGGCCATGCTGGAGGACTCTCCGCTGGGCAAGATTCCGTTT
>JANPNG010000191.1:0-6131 GCA_031427355.1 Hylemonella sp. | reverse complement strand
GCGCTCATGCTGTGGGTGTTGACGTAAGGGGGGTTACACAGGATCAGGTCGTAGGGACCGCGCACGCTGGCCAAGCCGTCGGAGGGCAGCAGCGTGATGCGGTCTTGCAAGCCGTGTTTGTCCACGTTGATGCGGGCGACTGCAAGCGCGTCGGCGGACAGGTCAGCCCCATCCACCGTGACATCGGGGTAGGCCATGGCGGCGAGCACGGCTAGGCTGCCGTTGCCGGTGCACAAGTCCAGCACACGCTGCGTGGTCTCGCTCAGCCAGGGGTCAATCGCGCCACTCACCAACAGCTCGGCAATCAAGGAGCGCGGCACGATGGCGCGCTCGTCCACGAAGAAGGGGACGCCTTGCAGCCAGGCTTCTTGGGTCAGGTAGGCGGCGGGTTGGCGGGTCTCAATGCGCTTAGCCAACAGTGCGGCGACTTGGGCTTGCTTTTCAGCGCTGACGGATTGGTCTTGCACGCCGTCCAGATCATCCAGCGGCAAACCGATCTGCCACAGCACCAGCCAGGCGGCTTCATCAAAGGCGTTGGTCGTGCCGTGACCAAAGGCCACAGCGGCGTCGGTTAATTGCTGGGCGGCGGATTCAATGAGTTCAAGAACCGTCATGCCGCCAGCGTTTCCAGCACACGGCGGTAGATGTTTTTCAGCGGTTCGATGTCGGCCACGCACACGTACTCGTCCACCTTGTGGATGGTGGCGTTGGGCGGGCCGAGCTCAATCACCTCGGGGCAAAACTGCGCGATAAAGCGTCCGTCACTCGTGCCGCCGGTGGTGGACAGCTCGGTGGTCAGGCCGGTCTCAGCATGAATGGCATCACGTACCGCGTTCACCAGCGTGCCGGGGGTGGTGAGGAAAGGCAGGCCGCCCACGACCCACGTCAAGTCGTACTCCAGGCCGTGTTGATCCAGCATGGCTGTCAGACGCTGTTGCAGGCCCGCAGGCGTGGACTCGGTGGAGAAGCGGAAGTTGAAGTCCATCACCACGTGGCCGGGTATCACATTGCTGGCCCCGGTGCCGCCGTGGATGTTGCTGATCTGCCAGGTGGTGGGGGGGAAGAATTCGTTGCCCTTGTCCCACTCAATCGTCACCAGCTCGGCCATGGTCGGGGCGAGCAGGTGGATGGGGTTCTTGGCCATGTGCGGGTAGGCGATGTGGCCCTGCACGCCTTTGACGGTGAGCTTGCCGCTCATGGTGCCGCGTCGGCCGTTTTTGATCATGTCGCCGGTGCGCGCCACAGACGTGGGCTCGCCGACGATGCAGTAGTCCATGCGCTCCCCGCGTTGCTTGAGCGCCTCGATCACCACCACGGTGCCGTCAAGGGCCGGGCCTTCTTCGTCGCTGGTGAGCAAAAAGCCAATGTCCAAATTTGCATCAGGCTGCGCGGCAACAAATTCTTCAGCCGCCACGACAAAGGCCGCGAGTGATGCCTTCATGTCGCTGGCCCCTCGGCCATATAGCTTGCCGTCGCGGTGTGTGGGTTTGAAGGGGTCGCTGCCCCACTGCGTCAGCGGGCCGGTGGGAACCACATCGGTGTGACCGGCGAACACTATCAATTTAGGAGCTGCTTGTGCTATTGTTTGTTGGGCTGCAGGCCGTTTTGCCCATAAATTGGTGACGCGAAAGTCATCCGGGCCGCTGGCGATGGTCTCGCAGACAAAGCCCAAAGGCGTCAGGCGCGCCGCAATCAATGCTTGGCAACCAGCGTCTAGTGGGGTGACAGAGGCTTGGGCGATGAGTTGCTCGGTGAGTTCAAGGGTGCGGGTCATTCGTACTTCACGTCCAGGGTGATTTCGGTGAATGACGGGGTGTCATCCGGGTCTTCCACCACTTCGATTTTTTGAGTCGGTCTGGCAAAGCTGTTTTGCAAGCGCCAGATCAGGTTGGTGGTGGAGTCGGCATGGGCCAGGCCCTCTTTGCGGTCCACCAGTCCGTCCGTGATGAGGCGGGCGATGTCTTGCTCGAAGTTCTGGGAGCCCTCGGTCATGGCGCTTTCCAGTGCGTCCTTGATGCCGGAGAAGTCGCCTTTTTCGATCAATTCCGACACCAGCTTGGTGTTCATCATCACCTCCACCGCAGGGGTTCGCCCGCCCGAGGTGGTGCGCAGCAAGCGTTGCGAGATGATGGCTTTGAGGCCCACGGCCAAATCACCCAGCATGGTGGCGCGCACTTCGACCGGGTAAAAGCTCAAAATCCGGTTGAGAGCCTGGTAGCTGTTGTTGGCGTGCAAGGTGGCCAGACACAGGTGGCCGGTTTGGGCGTAGGCCAGGGCGGCGGACATGGTCTCGCGGTCGCGGATTTCGCCGATCATGATGACGTCCGGGGCCTGGCGCAGGGCATTTTTCAGGGCCACTTCTTGCGACTCGGTGTCAAAGCCCACCTCGCGCTGATTGACCACCGAGCGTTTGTTTTTGAACAGGTACTCGATGGGGTCTTCAATCGTCAGGATGTGGCCCGGGATGTTCTCATTGCGGTGGTCAATCATCGAGGCCAGCGTGGTGCTTTTGCCCATGCCGGTGGCGCCCACCATCAATATCAGGCCGCGCTTTTCCATGATCAAGTCGGTCAGTATGGGGGGCAGTGACAGGGTTACCAGGGGCGGAATTTCCTGGGTGATGTAGCGAATGACGGCGGCAATCGAGCCGCGTTGGCGCATGGCACTCAAGCGGAAACGCCCCACGCCGGGGACGGGGAAGCCCAGGTTCAACTCGCCCTTTTCCTCAAGCTCGGTGATCCGCTCGGGGGGCAGTACCTCGGCCAGCAAATTGCGCGGCGCGTCCGGTGGCAAAGACTGGCTGTTGATGGGAACGCATTGTCCGTTGATGCGGATGAGCGCAGGCGAGTGGGCCGACAGGTAAACGTCTGAGGCCTTTTTCTCGCTCATCAGGCGCAGGATGCGCTCCATATTGCTCATTCAGTGCCCTCCGGGTTGGTCTTGATCAGTCGCGTAGGAGGTCGTTCAGCGAAGTCTTGGCGCGGGTTTGCGCGTCCACCCGCTTGACGATGATGGCGGCGTACAGGCTGTAGCGGCCATTGTCTTTGGGCAGCGTGCCGCTGATCACGACCGAGCCGGACGGTACGCGGCCATAGGTGATCTCACCGGTGGCGCGGTCGTAAATCGGGGTGCTTTGGCCGATGTAAACACCCATCGAGAGCACGGAGTTTTCTTCGATCACCACGCCTTCGACCACTTCGGAGCGCGCGCCGATGAAGCAGTTGTCTTCAATGATGGTGGGGCCGGCCTGCACTGGCTCCAGCACGCCGCCAATGCCCACGCCACCCGACAGGTGCACGTTCTTGCCGATCTGGGCGCAACTGCCCACGGTCGCCCATGTGTCCACCATCGTGCCTTCATCAACGTAGGCGCCGATATTGACGTAAGAGGGCATCAAAATCGCGCCCTTGGCGATAAAGCTGCCACGGCGTGCCACGGCAGGCGGTACCACGCGAACGCCGGTGGCTTTCATCTCTTCAGCACTCAGGTGGGCGAATTTGGTTTGCACCTTGTCGTAAAAGCCAAGGTCACCGGCCTTCATGATCTCGTTGTCTTTCAGGCGGAAGGACAGCAGCACCGCCTTTTTGATCCACTGGTGCACGGTCCACTGGCCCACGCCCTCACGGGTGGCCACGCGCAGGCGGCCTTTGTTGAGCTCGGTGATGACGTGCTCGACCGCCTCAGACACCTCTTTGGGGGCGGACTGAACGGAGATGTTGGCGCGGTTGTTCCACGCGGCGTCGATGATGGCTTGAAGTTGTTGGGTCATGAAAATGCTCGGCTTTTAAGTTATGAGGGTTTTAGGTTCTAGATTTGACAAACTGGGCAATGCGCTGCGCGGCTTCCACGCATTCGGCGGTTTCGGCCACCAGGGCCATGCGGATGCGACCAGCCCCAGGGTTAAAGCCCTGGGCTTCGCGCGCCAGGTAGCTGCCCGGTAAAACCGTCACATTGTAATTTGCGTAGAGATCTCGGGCAAAATCCACGTCGCTCCCCTTGACCCCGGCCCACAGGTAAAAGGCCGCGTCGGGCAGGGCCACGTCCAGCACCTCGGCCAAGAGGGGGGTGACCTGGGCGAATTTGGTGCGGTACAGGTTGCGGTTGTCAATGACGTGTTGCTCGTCACCCCAGGCGGCGATGCTGGCGGCCTGCACCACGGTGCTCATGGCGCTGCCGTGGTAAGTGCGGTAGAGCAAAAACTGTTTCATCAGGGTTGCGTCACCCGCCACAAAACCGCTGCGCATGCCGGGCACGTTGCTGCGCTTGGACAGGCTGGTGAGCGAGATGAGGTTTTTGAAATCGGTTCGGCCCAGTTTGACGGCGGCCTCCATGCCGCCCAGCGGCGGCTCGTCGCGGAAGTAGATCTCGCTGTAGCACTCGTCCGAGGCGATCACGAAGCCGTAGCGGTCGCTCAAGTCGAACAATTTTTCCCACTCGTCCAGCGGCATCACGGCACCCGTGGGGTTGCCGGGGGAGCAGACAAACATCATCTGTGTGGTGGCCCACACCTCGGGCGGCACGCTGTCCCAGTCCACGGCAAAATTTTTCGCCGGGTCGCTGGGTACAAAGTAGGGCTGGGCCCCGGCCAGCAACACGGCCCCCTCGTAGATTTGGTAGAAGGGGTTGGGGCATAGCACGGTGGCACCCGGCTGGGACGGATCGACGAGGGTTTGCGTCAGGGCAAACAAGGCCTCGCGCGTGCCGTTCACGGGCAGCACCTGAGTGGCGGGGTTGACCTCGATGCCGTAGCGGCGTTGCAACCAGCCCGCAGCAGCGGCGCGAAAAGCGGGCTCACCGGCGGTGGCGGGGTAGCTGGACAGGCCGCTCTGGTGCGCCGTCAGTGCGTCGGTGATGAGTTTGGGCGTGGCGTGGCGCGGCTCGCCGATGCCCAAACTGATGGCGCGCAGGGCCGGGTTGGGTGTGATGGGCGCAAAAAGCTGCTTCAGGCGCTCAAAGGGGTAGGGCTGAAGCCGGGTGAGGAGGGGGTTCATGGGCCTGCATTATCGGCGCTCACGGTATCATCAAGCCCCCTGCCAAGCGCAGGGTTCGAATAATTTTCAATGTAATCAATAGCTTGGCTGTTTTTAAACCTCGTCGTGCGTCTTAATTCGATCAAATTAGCGGGCTTCAAGTCCTTTGCCGAGCCCACCAACTTCATGTTGCCGGGGCAGCTGGTGGGCGTGGTCGGGCCGAACGGCTGCGGCAAGTCCAACATCATGGACGCCGTGCGCTGGGTGCTGGGCGAAAGCCGCGCCAGTGAGCTGCGTGGCGAGTCCATGCAGGACGTGATCTTCAATGGCACCAACATCCGCAAGCCCGCCAGCCGGGCCAGCGTGGAGCTGATTTTTGACAACTCTGATCACCGTGCCGGTGGCCAGTGGAGCCAGTTCACCGAGATTGCCGTCAAGCGGGTGCTCACGCGTGACGGCACCAGCAGCTACTACCTCAACAACCAGCCGGTGCGCCGGCGCGATGTGCAAGACGTGTTTCTGGGCACAGGCCTGGGGCCGCGCGCTTACGCCATCATCGGCCAGGGCACGATCAGCCGCATCATCGAATCCAAACCCGAAGAGCTGCGTCTCTTTCTGGAAGAAGCGGCTGGTGTCTCCAAGTACAAAGAGCGCCGCCGCGAGACGGAAAACCGCCTGTCCGACACGCGCGAAAACCTGACCCGCGTGGAAGACATCCTGCGCGAGCTCAACGCCAATCTGGACAAGCTGGAAAAGCAGGCCGAGGTGGCCCGCAAGTTCAACACGCTGCAAGCTGACAGCACGCTCAAGCAGCAGCAGCTTTGGTTCTTGCGACGCGCCGAGTCCGAGGCCGACCAGACCCGTATCAAGGTGGATGCGGACAAAGCGGTGAACGAGCTGGAGTCGCGCGTGGCGTCTTTGCGCCACATCGAGGCCGATCTGGAGACCATTCGCCAGGCGCACTATGCCGCTGGCGACCAGGTCAACCAGTCGCAGGGTTTGCTGTACGAGGCCAGCACCGAGGTGGGGCGGCTAGAGGCTGAAATCCGCTTTGTGGTGGAGGGCCGCCAGCGCGTGGAGCAGCGCCTAGTG
Organism: Hylemonella sp.; assembly: GCA_031427355.1. GTDB lineage: Bacteria > Pseudomonadota > Gammaproteobacteria > Burkholderiales > Burkholderiaceae_C > CANCDA01. The sequence continues at coordinate 69 of JANPNG010000191.1, read as the reverse complement.
ACCCTGGCCGAGCAGACCGCGCAGTGGGCCACCCGCCATGAAGATGCCCGCGCTGAGCTAGAGCGCTTG
>JANPNG010000190.1:0-2450 GCA_031427355.1 Hylemonella sp. | reverse complement strand
TCGGCCGATATTTTGCAGCCCGGCCCGGCGGCCTTGACCGATGGCGTGGCGCAGCTGCATCGCATCATCATGGCCTGGGGTGCAAAGCATGGCTAAGTGGCACCTGGCCTGGGTGTTGGTGGTCCTGCTGGGCGATCTCGCCACAGCGGCCACAGCGGTGCAAATCACCGATGACCGGGGTGTGCAGGTCACCCTGACTCAATCCCCCCAACGCATTGTCAGCCTCTTGCCTTCATTGACTGAGGTCGTGTGCGCACTAGGCCAATGCCAGCGGCTGGTGGGTGTGGATCGTTTTTCCAACTTCCCGCCTGAAGTGCGTTCCCTGCCGCAGGTCGGCGGTGGCATCGACCCGGCGATGGAGGCCATCGTCGCACTAAAACCTGACCTGGTGCTGTTGGCCACATCCTCACGGGCCATTGAGCGTTTGCAGTCGCTGGGCATTCCGGTACTGGCGATCGAGCCCAAAACCCATGCGGATGTGCGTCGGGTGCTAGCGCAACTCGGGCAGTTGCTGGAGGTGCCTGCGCAGACCGGGGCCACGCGGGTCTGGCGCGAGATTGAAGCGACTCTCGCCGCCACTGCGCAGTCGCTGCCTGTGAACGTCAAGAACAAAAAAGTTTATTTTGAAGTCAACAACGCCCCCTACGCGGCAAGCGAGGCGTCTTTCATCGGCGAAACGCTGGCCCGTCTGGGCGTAAAAAACGTGGTGCCCGCCAGCCTGGGTGCGTTCCCCAAGCTCAACCCCGAGTTCGTGGTGCGCGCCAATCCCGACATCATTCTGATGGGGGAGGGCGCTGCTGGCGCGTTGCTCCAGCGCCCCGGCTGGGCGGCCCTGCGCGCCATTCGTGAGCAGCGGGTGTGTACGTTTTCAGCAGAGCAGTCCGATATTTTGGTGCGGCCTGGCCCGCGCATGGCCGAAGGGGCGCGTCTGATGGCGCGCTGTCTGGCGGAAAAGGCCCAAGGCCTATGAGTCACGTTCCTCACCCACATCGCAAGGCCTTTTTGCTGGCTGCGGTTTTGTTGGCGCTGGCGCTGGGTGGGCTGTTGCTGGGAGCCAGCATGGGCAGCACCGGGTTTGAGTCTGTTTTGCAGGCAGGGCACGACGCCGTGGCCCTTCAGATCGTGTGGGACATCCGCCTGCCGCGCACACTGGGCGCCTGGCTCGCCGGGGCCTTGCTGGGCCTGGCCGGTGCGGTGGCGCAGGGCTTGTTTCGCAACCCATTGGCAGACCCTTACCTGCTGGGCAGTGCCTCGGGGGCTTCATTGGGCGTGGCGCTGGCCTTGGTGCTGTCATCGCTCATGGTGGCGGCCTCGCCAGCCGGGTCGGTGCTGGCTGAGTCGTGGGGGGCGCGTCTGGGCGTCACGGGCGCGGCTTTCATGGGGGCCGTGCTGGCCGTGTTTCTCACCTTGGCGCTGGCACGCGGCGTGCAACAAACCCTGCGTCTTCTGCTGGCGGGCGTCATTGTGGGGGTGGTGCTGGGGGCCATGGGTTCGCTGCTCATGCAGCTGCGCCCGGCGCTCATGCTCGAGATGCAGGTCTTCATGCTGGGTTCTACCGCCTACGTGGGGTGGCCCGCTTGTGTGCTGATGGCTGGCGCTTTGCTTGTGTGCCAGATCGTGGCCTGGGTGCTGGGCTCGGTGCTGGACGGTTTGTCGCTGGGCGAAGCCACCGCTACCAGTTTGGGTCTGACGCTGCCGCCCCTGCGCGCCGTGTTGGTGGCTGTGCTGGCGCTGGCCACGGGCACGGCGGTGGCCCACACCGGGCTGATCGGGTTTGTTGGTTTGGCAGCGCCGCACTTGGTGCGTTCGGTGGTCAAAACCACGCATAGCCGCTTGATTTTTCTGTCGGCCCTGATGGGCGGCGCGCTCTTGATAATGGCTGATATTTTGGCGCGTTGCCTGATCGCGCCACAGGAGTTGCCGGTGGGTGTGCTCACGGCCGTTTTGGGCGGAGGCTACCTGCTGTGGTTGATGCACCGGCAGTCTGATGACTTAGCTGGCAAGCGTGAGTCGCTATGAAAAATGTAGCTGTTCACGCAAACTCCATAAGGGCCAGCATCGGAAAACACCCTGTTTTACATGGCGTGGAGCTATCTATCGCGGCCGGTCGATGGACCAGCATCGTCGGCCCGAACGGGGCGGGCAAGTCCACGCTGCTCAAAGCGCTGGCGCATCTGCACCCGTATGAAGGCAGCGTCACGCTCTTGGGTCGGCCCATTCAGGACTTGAAGCCGCGTGAGCGCGCCCGCCAGCTGGCCTGGCTTGGGCAGAGTGAAGTTGCGGGCGATGACCTCACCGTGCTGGATGTTGCGCTCTTGGGTCGCCTGCCGCACCGCGCCTGGCTCGCCCCCCCCAGCGTGGCGGACTTTGCGGCGGTGGAGCAGGCCTTGCGCGCCACCCAGGCCTGGCAATGGCGCGACCGCACGCTGGGCCAGCTTTCGGGCGGTGAG
>JANPNG010000189.1:0-2051 GCA_031427355.1 Hylemonella sp. | reverse complement strand
GATCTGCTGGCGCTGACGCTGCTGACACCGCCCGGAGAGTGGGGCGGCGCGCCTGACGCGCCGGGGAGCGCCGACATCGTCGTCGGCAGCACACAGCGCTTTGGCATGCCGCTGGGTGCCGGTGGCCCACACGCGGCCTATCTGGCGTGCCGTGACGAATTCAAACGCTCCATGCCGGGCCGTCTTGTGGGCGTGAGTGTGGACGTGCACGGCAACCCCGCCTTGCGCTTGGCGCTGCAAACGCGCGAGCAGCACATCCGCCGCGAAAAAGCCACCTCCAACATCTGCACCGCGCAGGTGCTGCCCGCCGTAGTGGCCAGCATGTACGCCGTCTATCACGGCCCGCGCGGCCTCACGCGCATCGCCCAGCGCGTGGCCGCCTTCACGGCCGTGCTGGCAAGTGGCCTGCAAACCATGGGCTATGAATTGGCCCACGAGAGTGCCTTTGACACGGTCACGGTGCACACGGGATTTGCTACAGATTCAATAGCTGCTTACGCACATTCTCAAAGGGTTAACCTGAGATTTGTCTCTGCATCCAGCCTAGGCATCTCGCTTGACGAGACGACGACGAGGGCGGACGTTGAAATGCTGTGGCAGCTCTTCTCTCCCGTTCGTCCCGTCCCCTCTCCCGTTCGTCCTGAGCTTGTCGAAGGGCAGGCTTCGACAAGCTCAGCCCGAACGGATGTTGGTGGGCAAACGGATGGTGGAGGGCGAACGGATCTGTGGGATCGTTTCGAAAACGGCATCGAGCCCCTCATCCCCACTGCACTACGCCGCAGCAGCGCATTCCTGACGCACCCCATCTTCAACACCCACCACAGCGAGACCAGCATGCTGCGCTACCTGCGCGCGCTGGCCGACAAAGACCTGGCGCTGGACCGCAGCATGATCCCGCTGGGCTCTTGCACCATGAAGCTCCCCGCCACCCGCGAGATGATCCCCATCACCTGGCCGGAGTTCGCCGATATCCATCCCTTCGCGCCGCCCGACCAACTGCAAGGCTATGCCGAGCTGGACGCCCAACTGCGCGACTGGCTGTGCCGCATCACCGGCTACGCGGGCATCAGCCTGCAACCCAACGCTGGCAGCCAGGGCGAGTACGCGGGCCTGCTCGCCATCAAGGCCTTTCACGAAGCCCACGGCCAGGGCCAGCGCAACATCTGCCTGATCCCCAGCAGCGCCCACGGCACCAACCCGGCCAGCGCCCACATGGCGGGCCTGAGCGTGGTGGTCACTGCCTGCGACGCGCAAGGCAATGTGGACATGGCCGACCTGCAAGCCAAGTGCGAGCAGCACAGCGACAAACTCGCCTGCGTGATGATCACCTACCCCAGCACCCACGGCGTGTTCGAAACTCAGGTGAAAGAACTTTGCGCGCTGGTGCATAACCACGGTGGCCGCGTCTATGTGGACGGTGCGAACATGAACGCGCTGGTCGGCATCGCCGCACCGGGCGAGTTCGGTGGCGATGTGAGTCACCTCAACCTGCACAAAACCTTCTGCATCCCGCACGGCGGCGGCGGCCCCGGCGTCGGGCCGGTGTGCGTGGTGGCTGATCTGGTGCCTTATTTGCCAGGGCATCCAACATCCGTTCGCCCTGAGTCTGTCGAAGGGCTCTATGGGTTTCGACAAGCTCAACCCGAACGGGACTTTAGCGTGGGGGCTATCTCAGCTGCACCACTAGGCAACGCGTCCGTCCTGCCCATCAGCTGGATGTACTGCCGCATGATGGGCACGGCGGGTCTGACCACCGCCACCGAAGTCGCCATCCTCAGCGCCAATTACATCAGCACCCGGCTCAAAGACCACTACCCCACGCTCTACGCCAGCAAAAATGGCCACGTCGCGCACGAATGCATCCTCGATTTGCGCCCGCTCAAAGACACCAGCGGCGTCACCGCCGAAGACGTAGCCAAGCGCCTGATGGACTACGGCTTTCACGCCCCCACGCTGAGCTTTCCCGTGCCCGGCACCCTGATGGTGGAGCCGACCGAGAGCGAAACCCTGGACGAAATCGACCGCTTCATCACCGCCATGATCGCCATCCG
>JANPNG010000188.1:0-2005 GCA_031427355.1 Hylemonella sp. | reverse complement strand
GCTTTCCGCCGCAAATCCGACGCAAAACAAGTCGCCCGACAGGGCGCGCGGGGACTGGGCCAGCGTGGCCAGAATGTCGGGGTTCTCCACAAACTGCAAAGTCGGCGTTGTGCCCGAGCCATCTTTCTTGATTTTTTGATCCCTTGCGTGGGCCGGTCGCCAGTCGGCCACCGCTGAAGTTGCTACAAAAATAGTAGCTGCTTGCGCACGTTCTACGGTGGCTTCAAGCATATTTTGTGCTGAAACCACGTTGATGCGAGTCACCCCACGGGGCGTGGGCAGGTGCACCGGGCCCGCCACCAGCGTCACTTCAGCGCCCGCCTCGCGCGCGGCACGGGCAATGGCAAAACCCATCTTGCCGCTGGACAAATTGGTGATGCCGCGCACCGGGTCGATCGCCTCATAAGTCGGGCCAGCGGTGACCAATACACGCTGCCCGATCAAAGACTTAGGCTGAAAAAAAGCGATCACATCCTCCAGCAGTTCCTCGGGCTCCAGCATGCGGCCATCGCCCGTTTCACCGCAGGCCTGGTCGCCCGAGCCCACATCCAGCACTGTGGTGCCGTCGGCACGCAGTTGCGCCAGATTGCGCTGCGTGGCCGGGTGCGCCCACATTTCCCGGTTCATGGCCGGGGCGATCAGCAGCGGCACCCTGTCCAGGGGGCGGGCCAGGCAAGTCAGACTCAGCAAATCATCGGCCCGGCCATGCAGCAACTTGGCCATGAAGTCGGCGCTGCAGGGTGCAATCAAAATCGCATCGGCCTCGCGGCTCAGGTTGATGTGGGCCATGTTGTTGGGCTCACGCGCATCCCACTGCGAATGCACCACGGGCCGGTTGCTCAGGGCCTGCATGGTCACCAGCGTGATGAACTGGGCCGCCGCCTCGGTCATGATGACCTGCACCGTAGCGCCCTCCTTGATGAGCGCGCGGCACAACTCCGCCGCCTTGTAGCAGGCAATACCACCGGTCAGGCCCAAAACAATGTGTTTCCCAGCGAGGTCATTCATGGGGCGCAATGTAGCAGAAGAGCTGCTGCGCCCACGCTTGCCACTGCTTGCGCTGCGCTGCAATCAAGATCAAAAGATTCACTTGAAGTTATAATATTGTTAATACTTTTTAAGGATTCAACCATGTTGACCGCGATGCGCCAAATTGGCAACTCCAAAGGGGTCTTGATCCCAGCGGCTTTTCTGGCGTCTTGCCAGATTAAGGATCAGGTGGACATGCAGTTGCAAGATGGCCAGATTGTGATCAAGCCTGTCCACCGCGCACTGCGAGAGGGTTGGTTTAACCAAGCAGCCAGCGTTCAAGCCAACGCCACCGCCCAAGAGCACGCAGAAAACCAAGCCTGGGCAGATGCGCCTCTGGCTGACAACAGCGAGTGGGTGTGGTAGCGCGCGCCGTGCTACGCGGCGAGGTCTATTGGGTCAATCTGGACCCCACCGTTGGCACCGAAATCATAAAAACGCGCCCAGCTTTGGTGGTGTCGCCCAACGACATGAATGCGGCACTGCCCCGCGTGATCATTGCCCCCATCACCAGCGCGGGGCAGGCACTGGGCTGCCGCCCTGAAGTAACTTTTCAAAAAAAATCCGCCCGAATTTTGCTGGATCAACTGCGCTGTGTTGACAAGACCCGACTGTGCAAAAAAATGGGAAAGATTGACGAAAAATTTTGGCTTTCGGTCATGCTTGAAATGCTGGCCTGAGCAACAATCAAACGAAAATCCAAAACGTAGCAGAGCCCTATCTCCAACAAGTCCGGTGCGGACTACAATACAAATGTTCCTACACCACGGGAGAACATGATGCAGACCATCAGCGTACGTGAACTCAAATCCAACCCCTCTACCGCGTTGCGCGCTGCGCGCAGCGATCTGGTTGTGGTCATGAACCGCGACAAACCCGATGCGGTCATGATCGGTTTTGAGCAACTCGGCGGCCTGGCCGACTTCGCCCACGTGCGTCAGGCCATGGCCGTTGGCCTGTTCAAAGACCGACTGAT
>JANPNG010000187.1:0-2783 GCA_031427355.1 Hylemonella sp. | reverse complement strand
CTCAGGCTCAATCTCCAATCTTTTCACCCGCAGGAATCCACCATGTCAGCGCCTCCCTCAACCCACATCGCCAAGCCGCGCTACCCCGCACCCGACCTTTCCAGCCTGCCCGAGGACATTCGCACGCGCATTCTGGCGGTGCAGGAAAAAGCCGGCTTCATCCCCAACGTATTCCTGGGCCTGGCGCGCCGCCCGGCCGAATGGCGCGCCTTCTTCGCGTACCACGACGCATTGATGCTGATTGAAGAAGGATCGAACCCCACCGGCACGTTGACCAAGGGCGAGCGAGAAATGATCGTGACGACAACCAGCGCGGCCAACCACTGCCTGTACTGCGTGGTGGCGCACGGTGCGATTTTGCGGATCTACGAGAAAAAACCGCTGCTGGCCGACCAGGTAGCCGTCAACTACCGCAAGGCCGACATCACACCGCGCCAGCGCGCCATGCTCGACTTTGCGATGAAGGTCTGCCTGCAGTCGCACCAGATCGACGACGCAGATATCGATGCCCTGCGACCGCATGGCTTGGGCGACGAAGACGCCTGGGACATCGCGGCGATCACCGCGTTCTTTGGCTTGTCAAACCGCATGGCAAGCTTTAGCGGCATGCAGCCGAACCCTGAGTTTTATCTGATGGGGCGTCTGCCCAAGCCCGCGAAGGCCAACTAGATGCTATTATTTTTATAGCTTCTTACGCACGTTTTTAAGCGGATAAGGAAATTCAACCACATGAGGCCAAGTATGGCACGGGTTTTGGGCATCCGCGCACCCTTGACCTGTGCAATTTGAGCGGTCGCGGCCACTCAATGACCAGAGCGCTGGCCGCAAGTCGGCTTTCGGTCTACTGCGCACGCAGCCTTTCCCCCAGCGCGTCTGAAACGCTGTTTGGATGGCTCACCAATTGATGCGCTGGTCAAGCTCGTAGTCCGGTACGGGTTGCGCCGCCATATCCCAGTCTGGCTCGGCTTGTACCCCGTCATCCTTCTGCGCATCACAGTCATCCCAAAGCGGCGGCCCGCGTGCCGGGGCGATGCGCGGGGGCTCTGAGTCCGTCCCGATGTGTTCGAGTATTTGCCTGATGTCGGCACTGTGCGTGATGAAGGCGATGAGGCGCATCTGGCCACCACACAGTGGGCACAGTAGCGGGAAGACTTCGTAGATGCGGGCGATCAACACGGCCCACAGGTAATGCGCCGCTCAGGTTTTGCGCAATAACGCGCAGGAAGATTCGCAGCTACCATGTTCAGGTAGCTAGATGTTCGTGTGACCGTGGACCACGTGGTTGTCATCATTTTGGCTTAGAATACGTGATCACATATGTAGCCACATCAAAGGTACGCCACCATGCACACCCCACATTACGAAGGCACCGTCGTCCAGGTCGGCAACAGCCGCGGCATGCGCTTGCCAGCGGGATTTTTTAACGCGCACCCGGAGTTCAACGGCAAAGTACGCGTCACCATTGTGGCTGATGGTCAGGTACTCATCTCTGCACAATCAGCGACCAAAAGCAAAGCCGCCAAGCCTGAGACCGATCCCATCATGGACAGTTTTTTAAGCTTTTTAGAAGTGCAAATGGCAGCCCACCCCGAGCACATTGTCCCCGCTGACCCTGCGCAACTCAGCCGCATTAGCGCTCTGGTTGCTGGCGTGAAGGCGGGCTAAGCGCTATGGTTGGTAACGGATGGCAGCTTTTTTATTTCAAAGTTTTTAAAGCTGCACTTGATGAACTTGAAACCGCAGTCACCGTACTGGCCAAGCGTGACCCGGTAGGCTACAAAACTCATCCAAAAACCAAACTCTTAGCCTCGATTTATCAAGCTATCACACAGCAGGTGCCCGCTAACCCTGATGCGCCAGAGTTTCGCCTCGGCAAGACCCTTGGCACCAGTATTGCGCCCAACACGCATTGGCGGCGCGTCAAGAAAGGCATGCCCGATCGCTACCGCCTGTTCTTTCGATTTTCCTCCAGCCCCATCAAAGTGATTGTGTATGTGTGGTTTAACGACGAAGAAACTTTGCGCAAAGTAGGCGCAAAAACCGACGTGTACGAAACCTTCAAGCGCATGCTCACCAAAGGCACGGTGCCCCAGTCGATGGATGAGCTGCTGATGCAAGCTGAGCTAGGCGTGCACTGAAGTAGGCGATTAAAAAAAGCCCGAACCGGTAAAGGTTCGGGCTTTGCTTTTGGGAAATAGCCTTGCACTACTTCCGTGCTGGCGGCAAATCCGTACAAGACCCATGCGCCACCTCAGCCGCCATGCCGATGCTCTCGCCCAGCGTCGGGTGCGGGTGAATCGTCTTGCCGATGTCCACTGCGTCTGCGCCCATCTCGATGGCCAGCGCAATCTCGCCAATCATGTCGCCCGCGTGCGTGCCGACCATGCCGCCGCCCAGGATCTTGCCGTGGCCGTGGGCTTCGGGGCTGTCGTCAAACAGCAGCTTGGTGACGCCTTCGTCGCGGCCATTGGCAATGGCGCGGCCGGATGCTGTCCAGGGGAACAGGCCTTTTTTGACCTTGATACCTTGCGCCTTGGCCTGGTCTTCGGTGAGGCCGACCCAGGCCACTTCGGGGTCGGTGTAGGCCACGCTCGGAATCACACGTGCGTCGAACTGCGCTTTGCTGTCGCCCGCAGCCACTTCAGCCGCGACATGCGCCTCGTGCACGGCCTTGTGCGCGAGCATGGGCTGGCCCACGATGTCGCCGATGGCGAAGATGTGCGGCACGTTGGTGCGCATCTGTTTGTCGACCGCGATGAAGCCGCGCTCGCTGACCAACACGC
>JANPNG010000186.1:0-1618 GCA_031427355.1 Hylemonella sp. | reverse complement strand
GTGCGACCCCTAAGCATCTGCGCTTGCTCTGAACCAACCCCCGAGTCGCTCAACCCGGGCGTTCCTGAAGCAATATGTTTCCCCGTTATCGACGAAAGAGACCATGGCCATCTACCAGTTAGGCGACCACGCGCCGACCATTCCCTCATCCGCCTGGGTCGCTAGTGAAGCCACCGTCATCGGCCGAGTCACGCTGGGTGAGGGCGCCAGCGTCTGGCCCGGCGCCTCGATTCGTGGCGACAACGAGCCGATCACCCTGGGCCGCGCGGTCAACATCCAGGAAGGCGCGGTGCTGCATGTCGACACCGGCTTCCCGCTTTCCATCGGCGATGGCGCTTCGATCGGCCATCAGGCGATGCTGCATGGCTGCACCATCGGCGAGAACAGTCTGATCGGCATTCAGGCGATCGTGATGAATGGCGCGGTGATCGGCCGCGACAGTCTGGTGGGCGCCGGCGCGGTGGTGACCGAAGGCAAGGTGTTTCCCGAGCGTTCGCTGATCGTTGGTGCGCCCGCGCGGGTGGTGCGGCAACTCACCGATGAGCAGGTGGCGATGCTGAAATTCAACTCCGAGCACTATGTGGGAAAGCAGAACGAATACAAGACGCAGTTGAAGCGGCTGGATTGAAGCGAATCGCCTGACCTCTGCCGCGGGGCCAACATGTCCACCCTCTTGCGATCGCTGCGCGACTGCTGGCGCGGTCACGAAGGCCAGCGCTGCCAGGCTCAGGTGCAGGCTGGCCATGCAGGCCGCATTGCCGCCGCCCTGGCGTTTCACTGCAAATAGCTTGGGTCAGATCGACGCTATTACCGGCGGACGTAGCAGTTATGATCCGTCCCCGGAACCGCCCGCTGCCGCCTTGATCACGCAAGCCTGCAAGAAAATGCAAGCTCGTTCAGACCGAATTTGCGCAAAAGCATGTTGCACCAACGCGCGTGGGTTGCGACTGCTGGACCATTACTCACGAGGCATACATCCATGCTCTGCACGTCATGCAGCACCGAGAATGCGAACGACGCGAAGTTGTGCAGGACTTGCAGCCGGGTCCTTCAGGAGGGTGCTGGTGCGACGGAACGGCCGCCTCAAATGCGTGTGCCCGCGCAGCCGGAGATGACCACAGCTAGCCCGGAGGCAGCCGCCGCAGAAGTGAAAGCAACAGCAAGGCCTGCCCTGAAATGGGGTGTGCTGCTGGCGCTGCTGATTGGCCTGGCCTCGGGTGGCGGGTACTACGGTTATATCTTGTACAGCAATGAGCAGCAGGCAGTGCAGGCAGCGCAGACAGAGGCGGCCAAGGGGGCGCTTGCCACTGCCCAGCCGCCGGCGACAGGGCAAGTCCGGGGAACTGCCGCGGGCGACCAGCGCGGCAGCGCGGCAGGCACGGTGTATCGCGACTGCGACGACTGTCCCGAGATGGTGGTGATTGCCGCTGGAACTTTTCTGATGGGTTCAAAGGCTGACCCGGTGGCCGGTTCGCCGCCTGCTGATGAACAACCGCAACACGCGGTGTCAATCAAGACGTTTTCTCTTGGCAGGTTCGAGGTCACGCAGGCGCAGTGGCATGCCGTGATGGAGACCCTGCCGAGTCGTTTCGAAGGGCGCACATTGCCCGTCGAGCAG
>JANPNG010000185.1:0-36450 GCA_031427355.1 Hylemonella sp. | reverse complement strand
CACCAAAGGCTCTAACGTGTCGCAAATGCACTACGCGCGTCGCGGCATCATCACCCCCGAGATGGAATACGTCGCCATCCGAGAAAACCAAAAACAAGCCTGGATGGAGCAGTACCTGGGCAACGCCGCGCGTGAAAAGCGCCTGGCAGGCAACAGCTTTGGCGCCAGCATCCCGCGTGTCATGACGCCCGAGTTTGTGCGCGACGAGATCGCCCGTGGCCGCGCCATCATTCCCGCCAACATCAACCACCCTGAAGTCGAGCCCATGGCCATTGGCCGCAACTTCCTGGTCAAGATCAACGCCAACATCGGCAACTCGGCCGTCACCTCCAGCATCGAAGAAGAAGTGGAAAAACTGGTGTGGTCCATCCGTTGGGGCGCCGACACCGTGATGGACCTGTCGACCGGCAAGAACATCCACACCACGCGCGACTGGATCTTGCGCAACTCCCCCGTGCCCATCGGCACCGTGCCGATTTACCAGGCGCTGGAGAAGGTGGGCGGCGTGGCCGAAGACCTCACCTGGGAAATCTTCCGCGACACGCTGATCGAGCAAGCCGAGCAGGGCGTTGACTACTTCACCGTGCACGCGGGCGTGCGTTTGGCCTTCATCCACCTCACGGCGGATCGCGTGACCGGCATCGTCTCGCGCGGCGGCTCCATCATGGCCAAGTGGTGCATTGCCCACCACAAAGAAAATTTCATCTACACCCACTTTGATGAAATGACCGAGATCCTCAAGGCCTATGACGTCAGCTACTCGCTGGGCGACGGCCTGCGCCCAGGATCGGGCGCGGACGCCAACGACGAAGCCCAGTTTGCCGAACTGCGCACCCTGGGTGAGTTGACGAAAAAAGCCTGGGAGCAAGACGTGCAGGTGATGATCGAAGGCCCCGGCCACGTCCCCATGCACATGGTGCAAGAGAACATGACCGAGCAGCTCAAGCACTGCCACGAAGCGCCGTTCTACACCCTGGGCCCACTGACCACCGACATCGCCCCAGGCTACGACCACATCACCAGCGGCATCGGCGCGGCCATGATCGGCTGGTTCGGCACCGCCATGCTGTGCTACGTCACGCCCAAAGAACACCTGGGCCTGCCCGACCGTGAAGACGTGAAGGTCGGCATCATCACCTACAAAATCGCCGCCCACGTGGCCGACGTGGCCAAGGGTCACCCCGGCGTGCGGGCACGTGATGACGCGCTGTCCAAAGCACGCTTCGAGTTCCGCTGGATGGACCAGTTCAAGCTGAGCCTGGACCCCGACACCGCCCGCAACTTCCACGACGAAACCCTACCCGCCGACGGCGCCAAAGTGGCCCACTTCTGCTCCATGTGCGGCCCCAAGTTCTGCTCCATGAAGATCACCCAGGAAGTGCGCGAGTACGCCAAAAACCTGGGCGTCAGCGAAGAGCAGGCCCTGAGTACCGGCATGGAAAACATGTCAGAGGAGTTCAAGCGCACGGGGGGGGAAATCTACATTCCCATCAACAAGGCCTGACAGGTTCTCTCCCTCTCCCCTCTGGGGGAGAGGGTAGGCCTGTCCTGAGCTTGTCGAAGGGGGTGAGGGGCTGCTGCCATGAATTGCGGCTGGCAGGCGTGAGTCCAGCCTGGCCGGGCGCCTCATGGTGCGAGCACAAATCGTTGCCCGGCCAGGCCGGACTCACGCAGGTTGGAGTCTGGCTGATAGCTGAGCGCTTATTTCTGGATAAGCTTCGTCTTCAAGGGGATAGGATTCGTGATGCAATAGACACCGGGGCACCGCTCCCGTGCCAGGCGATCAATCTCCTGGATCTTCTCCGGGGTGGCGTCACTTGACACGGTTACGGTCAGTTCTATCCCCTCGACCGGAGGGTTGTCCGTCAGGCCAAAGACACGGCTAAAGTCCAGTTTGCTCTCGGCGACAACGGACAGCTTTTTCAAATCTACCCCCTCCATAGCAGCCACGGCCGCGAAGATCCCGGCGAAACAGGCGGCAAGCCCATACAGGCAGTACTGGATCGGGTCCGGCTTGAGCCCTCCCCCTCCCAGAAAGGGGGGAAAGTCGGCTTGGAGGACTTCTTTCCCTTTGGGGAACTCCACTTCTGCCCGGAACTGCGGCTCCCCTTCCTGAAAGACCCATTGCCCCTCTACCTGCTTCACCTTCTTGGCTTGAGCGGGGTTCTTCTTCATCTCTTCGACGCTCTCCTGCATCGCCACGAGGTTCACGTTGTTTACAGCCATTGCGTTCTCCTTTTGTTTACAGCCATTGCGTTCTCCTTCATTGTGGGTCTCATTGGATTCACGTAAGCAAGTGATGATCTCGCCCCCGGAAAACGTACTCCACAGCTGACAACATAATTCAGAGATGGAGATAGTCAAATGATAAATATCAATGACAGACAAGTCCGGGGCAAATACACCCTGGAATTCAAGCACCGACCGGTCGGTTCTAGCCGTGTCCGGTAGTCCGAGCCACCTTGGCACGCCAGCGTCATTGGAGGGAACCGGGTGCCTGGCGCACCCGGCACGGTGTTGATGCAGCACCCACCCCGACCATTACATCGCCCAGCGAGCGTGCGCCGGAGAACGGATATCCCCAGGTGCCCGGCGTGCCAACACGCTCGCATGGCGCCAGCAAAAAATCGGAAGTGTTGAAAACCCGCCAGCATGACCTGCGCCATGACTGTCGCCGATACGTCCGGAGGGTGTAAGGATTCACGGCAAAATGTGGTCATCCACGTTTAGAAGGAGCAAACCATGTCCGACCCCATCGTTATCGCCGCCGCCGCCCGCACCCCCATGGGCGCTTTTCAGGGCGACTTCGCCTCACTCTCGGCCCATGACCTGGGCGGCGCAGCCATCAAGGCGGCGATGGTGCGTTCTGGTATCGCACCTGATCTGGTGGGCGAGGTGCTGTTCGGCAACTGCCTGATGGCGGGCCAGGGCCAAGCTCCGGCACGGCAGGCGGCGCTCAAGGGCGGGCTGCCCATCAGCGCCGGGGCGGTGACGCTGTCCAAAATGTGCGGCTCGGGCATGCGCGCGGCGCTGCTGGCGCATGACATGCTGGCGGCGGGCAGCGCCGACGTGCTGGTGGCCGGTGGCATGGAGAGCATGACCAACGCGCCCTACTTGCTGCCCAAGGCGCGCGGTGGCTATCGCATCGGCCATGACCGCATTTTTGACCACATGATGCTCGACGGGCTGGAAGACGCTTACGAGCCGGGCCGCTCTATGGGTACTTTTGGCGAGGACTGCGCGGCCAAGTACAACTTCAGTCGTGAATCACAAGACAATTTCGCTGTAGCCAGCGTACAGCGTGCGCAAGCAGCTATTAAATCAGGAGCGTTCTCGGCGGAAATTACGCCCGTCATGGTGAAGGGCCGTAGCGGCGACACGGTGATTTCCATCGACGAAGGCCCGGGCAAAGCGCGGCTTGACAAGATTGCAACCCTCAAACCCGCGTTCAAAAAAGACGGAACCATCACGGCGGCCAGCAGCTCGTCCATCAACGACGGGGCCGCCGCATTGGTGATGATGCGGGCCTCCACCGCCGCCAAGTTGGGTGCGAAGCCACTGGCCCGCATCGTCAGCCATGCCGTGCACGCGCAAGAGCCCAACTGGTTCGCCACCGCCCCGGTGGGCGCGGTGAACAAGGTGCTGGCCAAGGCGGGCTGGCGCGTGAGCGACGTGGATTTGTGGGAAGTCAACGAAGCCTTTGCCGTGGTGCCCATGGCGTTAATGCATGACCTGGGCTTGAGCCACGATATCGTCAACGTCAATGGCGGGGCTTGCGCCCTTGGTCACCCGATTGGTGCCAGCGGCGCGCGCATCATGGTCACGCTGATGTATGCGTTGCGGGCGCGTGGCCTCAAGCGCGGCGTGGCCACGCTGTGCATCGGCGGTGGTGAGGCGACGGCTGTGGCGCTGGAGTTGTTCTAAGTGGTGCCTCTGTTTCGCGTCGGCAATTGCTCCGGTTTCTCGGGCGACCGGGTGGATGCCGCCGGCCCGGTGGTCGATACCTTGATCGAACTCGGTGGCCCCTGCGCCATCTTCTTCGAGACTCTGGGCGAGCGCACCGTGGCCCTGGCGCAGTTGGAAAAGCGGCGCGACCCCAGCCGGGGCTACGAGCCCATGCTGGAGCGCTTGCTGGAACCCATTTTGCTGCGCTGCGCCCAGCACAACATCCCCATCATCGGCAACTTCGGCGCGGCCAACCCGGCGGGCGCGGCCCGGCTGATCGCCAAGCTGGCGCTGCGTTTGGGGCTGCCTGATTTGAAAATAGGCGTGGTGTTTGGGGACGATGTGCGCGAGCGTTTAGACACCACCAGCCACCCCGTCTATGAGGCCGACACCGGTCTGAACATGGGCGGCGGCGACATCGTGTCGGCCAACGCTTATCTGTCGGCCCGGCCCATCGTCGATGCGCTGAAAGCGGGCGCTCAGGTGGTGGTGACGGGCCGCACGGGTGACCCGTCGCTGGCGTTGGCCCCGCTGATTCACCATTTCGGCTGGGGTTATGACGACTGGGCCAAGCTCGCCATCGGCGCCACGGCGGGCCACCTGCTGGAGTGTGGGGCGCAAATCACGGGTGGCTACTACTTTGATCCCGGCTTCAAGGACATCCCCGACCCGGCCAACATCGGCTTCCCGATTGCCGAGGTGTACGCCGACGGCCACCTCATCATCACCAAGGCTGCGCGCACCGGTGGTCTGGTTAATGCGCAAGTGGTCAAAGAGCAATTGCTCTACGAGATTCACGACCCGGCCCACTACATCACGCCCGACGTGGTGCTGGACTTCACCCAGGTGCGGGTGCAAGAGCTGGGCGAGAACCGGGTGCAGGTCAGCGGCATGGTGGGTAAGCCCGCGCCCGCCACCATCAAGGCCACGGTGTGCTTTGACGGCGGCTGGTTGGGTGAGAGCGAAATCTCCTACGCCGGGCCCAACTGCGTGGCCCGTGCCCGTGCTGCGGCCGAGGTGCTGTTGCAACGCTTGAAAATTCGAAAGCTGGATGTGCAGGCGCGCATTGATTTGATCGGCATTGCCAGCGTGCACGATGGTGATGGTGGTGTGCTGTGGCGCGAGGCCACGAACAACGATGAACGAAAAACAGCAGGCCACGAGCCGCAAGACATCCGCGTGCGTCTGGCCGTCAGCGCCCGCACGCAAGACGACGCTGACCAAGCCGCTCGCGAGGCCTTGGCCCTGTATTGCTGCGGCCCGGCGGGAGGGGGCGGCGTGCGCTGGCGCACCACGCAGCGCATTCGCACCCAGTCGTATTTGATGCTGCCGCAAGACCTGGCCCCCGGCTGCACCGTGAAGTGCGCCACCGAGATCACCCAGGAAATCGACCAGGAGAGCGCCGCATGACCTCCACCCCACGTTCGGATGACGCCTTGGTCACCGTGCCCCTGCACAGCGTGGCCCATGGACGTGCGGGAGACAAGGGCAATCGGCTCAATGTCAGTCTCATGCCTTACGACCCTGAGGCCTTTGCGCTGCTGGCCGAGCAGCTCACCGAAGAAAAAGTGTTGGCCTTGTACGCGCATCGCGGCGCGGCCCGTGTGACGCGCTACGACTTGCCGCTCTTGCCTGCTTTCAACTTTGTGATTGACGATGTGCTGGAAGGCGGCGTCAACGGCAGCTTGAACCTGGATGGCCACGGCAAGAGCAATTCATTCATCTTGCTGGGCATGGCGGTGACGGTGCCTCGGAAATTCGTGCGTGGATCAACCCCCTAAGGGGCCTTACTCCGGCACGATGCCCGCCTCTTTGGTGATGCGACCCCATTTGTCCACCTCGCTCTTGATGACCTGGTCAAACTGCTCAGGTGTTCCACTCTGAATCTCAATGCCTGCACCAGTCAGGCGCGTGCGTACATCGGCGAGCTTGAGTGCGTCGTTGATGGTCACATTGAGCTTGGTCACGATGTCTTTGGGCGTGCCCGCTGGGGCCAAAATGCCACCCCAGGTGCTGGCGTCATAGCCAGCAAATCCGGGTGTGCGGCGGAGCTGCCCTTGTAGGGCACATGCTGCATCTTGGTTTTGCTCATGCTCATGAACAACTCCGCCGCCATGTGCAGCGAGCTGCCGGGACCGCTCGACGCGTAGGCCGCCTTGTCCGGGTTGGCCTTGATCCATGCGACCAATTCGGTCACGTTCTTGGCGGGCACGGCAGGGTTCACCGCCAGCATCAAGGGCACCACATGGGTGTAGGCCACGGGCGCAAAGTCCTTCACCGGGTCATAGGGCATGGCCTTGTAGAGAAACTTGTTGGTCGCGTGGCTGGACGCCACGATCACCAGCGTATAGCCATCCGGCGCGCTCGTGGCCACAAAGTCAGTGTCCACATTGTTGGATGCGCCGGGCTTGTTTTCGACCAGCACCGGTTGACCGAGTGAGACGGTGAGTTTTTCTGCCAGTGAACGGGCAATCAGGTCAATCGCCCCGCCCGGCGTGGCGGGCACGATGAGCTTGATGGCGCGGGTGGGGTAGGTCTGTGCCGTGGCGGTCGGCCCTACCAGTGCGATGCCGAGTACCAGGGCGGCAGGTTTCAAAAAGCTCAACACGTTCGTGAAGGGACTTCTTTTTTATCCTGCCGCGATGGCGTGATTCGATGGCCTTATTTCTTGGGCGAATCGGTGACTGTGACCGTGCTGCGCGGCGTGATGGTGATCGTCACTTGCGATTTGGTGGCGACCAGCCCTGAGCCTTCGGCAATTTCAATCGTCGCCGTGCGGTCTTGTTTGGTAAGAACCAGAATGCTGTTTTTGGCCCGCGCGGAGGAAATCAAGGTCCAGCCCGCTTCGGGATACTGCTGGCGAAAGTAGGCAAACACCTCGTTGGTCGCTTGCGGGATGGTCAGCACCAGTCGCCCGGCCCAGTTGTTGCCGCCACCCAAAATCAGGGACTGGTCGGCCACCATGCGCGCGCCTCGGGGGAGCGGCATATTGCCCACCAACTGTTTTTGGTTGCTTTCAAAGTCATCCCCCTCAGACTCCTGGGGCCCCACCACGCTCGCGCAGGCCGTCAGCAGCAAGGTAAGCGACAACAACGTCACACGCATCCACGGGTTTGAAGTTTTCAGCATGAGATTTTTAGAAATTGGGGGCTTGCGCCGAGGGTTGAGGGGGAGGCGGGGGAGGTCGCAACAATTCTAGCGGTACGGTCTCGCACCCGCGCCCTAAAATGAGATGAGTGAAATTTTGCGGGGCAGCCCGCAGCCGAACAGGAATCTCAACATGCCCATCACCAAAGGTTCTAGCGCCCTCGTGGCCGAGGCCATGGCCCAAGTCAAAACCTATACCGTGCCCGAGGTGCTGGCGCGGCTGCATGACCCCAAGGTGCAGATCGTTGACATTCGCGATGTGCGTGAACTCAAAGACGGCACCGTCACCGGCAGCACCCACGCGCCGCGCTGCATGCTGGAGTTTTGGGTGGATCCGGACTCCAAATACTTCAAGCCCATGTGGGCCGATGAGAACAAAGAGTTCATTCTGTTTTGCGGCGCGGGCTGGCGCAGTGCGCTGGCGGCCAAGACCCTGCAAGACATGGGCATGACCAATGTGGCCCACATCGATGGTGGCTACGCCGAGTGGGTCAAACTGGGCGGACCGACCGAGACGCTAGAACAACGCAAAGCCAAAAAACCATGACGATTCTGCAAACCCAACTCAACCCGCGCTCAGCGGACTTCAACGCCAATGCGCAAGCTATGCGCGCCCTGGTGGCTGACTTGCAAATCCAAATCGACAAAGCAGCACAGGGCGGTGGCGAAGCGGCCCGAGCCAAGCACACCGCACGCGGCAAGCTGCTGCCGCGCGAGCGGGTGCAAATGCTGCTCGACCCCGGCACACCGTTTCTGGAGATCGCGCCACTGGCCGCATTGGCGATGTACCCGGACCGCGACGGCAGCGACAGCGCGCCCGGTGCGGGGCTGATTGTGGGCATTGGCCGCGTGAGCGGGGTGGACTGTATGGTGGTGTGCAACGACGCCACGGTGAAGGGCGGCACCTATTTCCCGTTGACGGTGAAAAAGCACCTGCGCGCGCAAGAGATCGCCCAGCAAAACCACCTGCCCTGCATTTATCTGGTGGACTCCGGCGGGGCCAATCTGCCCAACCAAGACGAAGTTTTTCCCGATCGCGACCACTTTGGCCGCATCTTCTACAACCAGGCCCAGATGAGCGCGCAGGGCATCGCGCAGCTGGCCGTGGTGATGGGCTCTTGTACGGCGGGCGGTGCCTACGTGCCCGCCATGAGTGACGAGGCCATCATCGTCAAAAACCAGGGCACGATTTTTCTGGGTGGCCCGCCGCTGGTCAAAGCCGCTACCGGCGAAGTCGTCACGGCAGAAGATTTGGGCGGCGGCGACGTGCACACGCGCCTCTCAGGCGTGGCTGACTATTTGGCCGAGAACGACGTGCATGCCTTGGCGCTGGCCCGTTCTTCAGTTAAAAATTTCAATACAAACAAGCCTGAAGCCCAATCAATACGTGCACAAGCAGCTCCTAAATATGTGGCAGAAGAACTCTACGGCGTCATTCCAACTGACACGCGCAAGCCCTTTGATGTGCGCGAGATCATCGCCCGCATCGTGGACGGCAGCGAGTTCGACGAGTTCAAGGCGCGCTTTGGCACTACGCTGGTGACCGGTTTTGCGCAGATCGAAGGCATGCCGGTCGGCATCATCGCCAACAACGGTATTTTGTTTTCTGACAGCGCTGTCAAGGGCGCGCACTTCATCGAGCTGTGCTGCCAGCGCAAAGTGCCGCTGGTCTTCTTGCAGAACATCACTGGTTTCATGGTGGGACGCAAGGTCGAGAACGAAGGCATTGCCCGCCACGGGGCCAAGATGGTGACGGCCGTGGCCACGGCCAATGTGCCCAAATTCACCGTCATCATTGGTGGCAGTTTTGGTGCAGGCAACTACGGCATGTGTGGCCGCGCCTTTAGCCCCCGATTTTTGTGGATGTGGCCCAACGCGCGCATCAGCGTCATGGGGGGTGAGCAGGCCGCCAGCGTGCTGGCCACAGTCAAGCGCGATGGCATTGAAACCAAGGGCGGTGCCTGGAGCGCAGACGAAGAAGCCGCCTTCAAAGCCCCCATCAAGGCGCAATACGAAACCCAAGGCCACCCCTATTTCGCCACCGCCCGCCTGTGGGACGACGGCGTGATCGACCCCGCCGATACGCGCCGTGTACTGGGTCTAGGGCTTTCAGCGGCATTGAATGCACCAATTGAAGAGACCAAGTTTGGTTTGTTCAGGATGTAAACCATGGATTTTCTGAAATTTTCTCTGACGCATGGTGTGGCCCGAATCACCCTGAATCGCCCCGAGGTGCGCAACGCGTTCAATGAAGAGGTGATTGCCGAGCTGACGCAGGCCTTTCGCGAACTGGGCGTGCGCCCTGACGTGCGCGCCATCGTGCTGGGGGCCGAAGGCGCGGCCTTTTGTGCGGGCGCTGATCTGAACTGGATGCGCCGCATGGCTGACTATTCGCGCACTGAGAACATCGCCGACGCGGCCAAGATGGCCGAGATGTTGCAGGTGATCTATGCCTGCCCCAAGCCTACCATCGCCCGCATTCAAGGCGATGTGTTTGCGGGTGGCCTGGGGTTGGTGGCGGCGTGCGACATGGCGGTGAGCGTGGACACGGCGACCTATTGTCTGAGCGAAGTCAAGCTCGGCCTGATTCCCGCCACCATCAGCCCCTATGTGATCCGCGCCATCGGTGCGCGTGAGGCCCATCGTTACTTCTTGACGGCCGAGCGCTTTGCTGCGACCGAGGCGCATCGGATGGGACTGGTGCATGAGGTGGTTACGGCTGATGCGCTGGATGCCAAAGTGGCTGAGCTGGCCCAGGCCTTGGCAAGCGCCAGCCCGAACGCGATGCGCGCCTGCAAAGGCTTGCTGCACGACGTGGCCGGACGCGACATTGATGCGGCGCTGATCGCCGCCACGGTCGAAGGAATTGCTGACATCCGCGCCAGCGATGAGGGGCGTGAGGGTGTGCAGTCTTTTCTGCAAAAACGCAAGCCATCTTGGCTCTAAAGCGACTGATCAGCCCACTGCATAACCGCGCGCACCCATGGACGCCCTCTTGACCCACGCCAATACGCCCAATTTGCTGGCCTTGGCCGCCGCTTTGGGTTGGGCCAGCGGCTTTCGGCTCTACGCCGTGGTGTTTTTGGTGGGGCTCTCGGGCGCGTTGGGCTGGATCACGCTGCCTACGGGCTTGAGTGTGTTGCAGCACCCCGCTATGCTGTTGGCCAGCGGGGCCATGCTGTTTGTGGAGTTCTTTGCCGACAAAATTCCGGGCTTGGATTCGCTGTGGGATTTGGTGCACAGCGTCGTGCGTATCCCCGCCGGGGCGCTCCTGGCGGCCGGTGCCTTGGGGGCTGATAGCGCCAGCATGACGGCCGTGGCCGCTTTGCTGGGCGGCACACTCGCCGCCACCAGTCAGGCCGCCAAAACAACGACGCGGGCGGCCATCAACACTTCGCCTGAACCGTTCTCCAATGTAATGGCCAGTTTGGTCGAAGACGGGCTGGTGGTGGGGGCGGTGTGGTTGGCCAGTACGCACCCTGTGGTTTTTGGCGTGCTGCTGGCAATCATGGTGGTGCTGATGTGGATCGTCACCCGGTTGCTCTTCAAATTTTTGCGTGGCGTATTTCGGCGTGTGGCTACATTTTTTTCAGCCGTGAAGACGGCTGAAACACCGAGGGAGTTGAGTTGAATTTGGATACAAGTTCCCGCGCTTCCCGTGTTTCCAGCGCGGATTGGATGACCCGCAGCCTGCGCAGCGTCTGGCACCCTTGCACGCAAATGCAACAGCACGAGAGCGTGCCGTTGATCCCCATCAGCCATGGGCGCGGCGCTTGGCTGTTTGACCCTGAGGGGCGGCGCTATCTGGACGCTATCAGCTCATGGTGGGTCAACCTGTTCGGCCACGCCAACCCGCGCATCAACAACGCGCTGAAAGACCAGCTCGACCGTCTGGAGCACGCCATGTTGGCGGGCTTCACGCATGCGCCGGTGGTGGAGCTGTCGGAGCGGCTGTCGGCGTTGACGGGCGGTGTGTTGGGACATTGTTTTTATGCGTCAGACGGCGCGTCGGCGGTAGAGATCGCCTTGAAGATGAGCTTTCATGCCTGGCGCAATGCGGGGCAAACGGACAAGCAAGAGTTCGTTTGCTTGCAGGGCAGCTACCACGGGGAGACCATCGGCGCACTGGCGGTCACCGACGTGCCCCTGTTCCGTGAGGCCTACGGCCCCTTGCTGCGACCCGCCCATGTAGTGATGTCTCCTGATGCGCGTCAAGCCTTGCTGGGCGAGACCGCTGCCGATGTGGCGCGGCGCGCAACGCAGTCACTGGAGGCGTTGTTTCAAGCGCGTGAGGGCCGCATCGCCGCGCTGATCGTGGAGCCGCTGATTCAGTGCGCTACCGGCATGGCCATGCATGACCCGCTTTACCTGAAGCTGGCACGCGCCCTGTGTGACCGCTATGGCGTGCATCTGATCGCCGATGAAATCGCCGTGGGTTGCGGGCGCACCGGTACTTTTTTTGCATGTGAGCAGGCCGGCATCTGGCCCGACTTTGTGTGTCTGTCCAAAGGCATCAGCGGCGGTTATCTGCCTCTGTCGCTGGTCATGACGCGCGAGGCCGTTTACCAGGCGTTTTATGACACGGATGTGCGGCGCGGCTTCTTGCATTCTCACTCCTACACCGGCAACCCGCTGGCTTGCCGCGCTGCCTTGGCCACCCTTGATATTTTTGAAAGCGATGATGTGTTGAACCGTAACCGCCAGCGCGCGCAAATGCTGGGCACGGCGTTGGCACCTCTGGCCCATCATCCGCAGGTTCGCCATGTGCGCCAGCGCGGCATGGTCTGGGCCTGTGATGTCGTGCTGGACGACGCGGCGGCAGCGGCCAGTTTTCCCCGGCGTTTCTTCACCACGGCGCTGGCCCACGAGTTGCTGCTCCGTCCCATCGGCAACACGCTGTACCTGATGCCGCCCTACATCCTGGATGATGAAGAGTTGGACTTGCTGGCCACACGCACGCAGGCGGTGTTGGCGCAGGTAATTCAGTCATGAGAACCTCTCTGATCGCTAGCCTGCAACTGCAGATGCAGACCCTCGAAGCGCAGGGTTTGCTGCGGCGCAGACGCACCACCACCTCTGCTTGTGACGTCCGTGTGGACGTAGAGGGTCGCCCCCTATTGAGCTTCAACAGCAACGATTACCTCGGTCTGGCCGCCGATGCGCGCGTGGTTGAAGCTTTGCGCGAAGGGGCTTCGCTGTATGGCGCTGGCAGTGGGGCTTCGCACCTGATCAGCGGCCACACCAAGGCGCACGCGCAATTGGAAGACAAGCTGGCGGCTCTGTTCGCACCGCATCTGGAGCAGCCACGCGCCTTGTATTTGAGCACCGGCTACATGGCCAACCTGGCTGTGCTCAGCGCACTGGTGTCTCCCGCGCCGCGCGAGGCCGAGATTTTTTCGGATGCGCTGAATCACGCTTCCTTGATTGATGGCGCGCGTCTGTCACGCGCCCAAGTCACGGTCTATCCGCATGGTGATGTGACGGTGTTGGGTGAGCGTTTGTCCAAGAGCGATGCCAAGACCAAGCTGGTCGTGACCGATAGTGTTTTCAGCATGGATGGTGACATCGCACCGCTGTCTGAATTGTTGGCCCTGTGTGAACAGCACGGGGCCTGGTTGGTGGTGGACGACGCCCACGGCTTTGGGGTGCTGGGTGAGCACGGGGTCGGTGTGCTGGCGCACTTGGCCTTGCGTTCCCCTTATTTGATTTACATGGGCACACTGGGCAAAGCCGCTGGCGTGTCGGGGGCGTTTGTCGCCGCGCATGCGACCGTCATTGAATGGTTGGTGCAACGGGCTCGTGCTTACATATACACCACGGCCAGCCCGCCCGCGTTGGCCCATGCGCTGCTCACCAGCATTGACCTGCTGGTCGGTGAAGAGGGGCGGATGAGGCGTGCGCATCTGGCGAATTTGCGCTTGCACTTGGCGGACATGCCCGTTAAACCCGGTTGGCAGCGCCTGGCGTCCGACACGGCCATCCAGCCCCTGGTGATTGGTAGCAATGAAGCCGTGCTGGCGGCGGCCGACGCCTTGTGGGTGCAGGGCCTGTGGGTGTCGGCCATTCGTGCGCCCACCGTGCCGGCGGGTACGGCGCGCTTGCGACTCACTTTGTCGGCAGCACACAGCCTTGCCGATGTGGCACGTCTGAAGTCGGCGCTGGCGCGGGTGTGATGATGCGTTCACATCTGCCTTCACATCCGTTTTCCTGCTTTGTCACCGGCACTGACACCGAGATCGGCAAGACGCTGGTGTCCAGCGCTTTGCTTCACGCCTTCGGGCAAAGCGGTCTGCGCGTGGCGGGCATGAAACCGGTGGCCGCCGGGGCGGTGTGGTTTGATGGCGCGTGGCGCAATGACGATGTGGATGCGTTGGCGGCGGCCTCTTCCTTGAAATTACCGCAGAACCTGATCGCTCCCTATGTGTTGTCAACGCCTGCTGCGCCGCACATCGCGGCCGCCATCGACGGCGTGCGCATTGATCCTGCCCACATCCTGCACTGCTACCGGCAACTGAGTGATCAGTCGGATGCGGTGGTGGTCGAAGGGGTGGGTGGGTTTTGTGTGCCTTTGGCCGATGACTTTGACACGGCCGATCTGGCGCAGCAACTGGCCTTGCCCGTGATTCTGGTTGTTGGCCTGCGCCTGGGTTGTATCAGTCAAGCCTTGTTGACCGCGCAGGCCATCGCCGCGCGCGGACTGGTGCTGGCGGGTTGGGTGGCCAACACGGTGGACCCCGGCATGGCCTATGTGCAAGAAAACATCCAGGCGCTGGCCGATCGGCTGCCCGCGCCCTTGCTCGGGCACTTGCCCCGCTTTGCACAACCCTCGGCGGCGCTGGCTGCGGCTTGTTTTGATTTTTGAAGGGGAACCATGTTTAACAAAATCCTTATCGCTAACCGGGGTGAAATTGCTTGCCGCGTGGCCGCCACTTGCGCACGTCTAGCTATCAAAACGGTAGCTGTCTATTCGGATGTCGATGCCCGGGCCCAACATGTCAGCGTCTGCGACGAGGCTGTGCATATCGGCGGTAACGCACCTGCCCAAAGTTATCTGAACGGCCAGCGCATCATCGAGGCCGCTTTGGCCACCGGCGCGCAGGCCGTTCATCCCGGCTATGGGTTCTTGAGCGAGAACGCGGACTTTGCTCAAGCCTGTGCGGACGCCGGGCTGGTGTTCATTGGTCCCTCACCCGACAGCATCCAGGCCATGGGCTTGAAAGCCGAATCCAAGCGGCTCATGGGGGCCGCTGGCGTGCCTCTGGTGCCGGGCTACCACGGCAGTGACCAGAATCCGGTGCTGCTCCAGCGCGAGGCTGATCACATCGGTTACCCGGTGTTGATCAAGGCCAGCGCAGGTGGCGGCGGGCGCGGCTTGCGCGTGGTGGATCAGGCCGATGCGTTTGCGGCGGCACTGGCCTCCTGTCAGCGCGAAGCCATTCACAGCTTTGGCAGCGACGCAATGCTGATCGAGAAGTACGTGCGACGCCCGCGCCACATCGAGGTGCAGGTGTTTGGCGACACCCATGGCAACTATGTGCACCTGTTCGAGCGCGATTGTTCGGTGCAGCGACGCCACCAAAAAGTGCTGGAGGAAGCGCCAGCGCCGGGCATGACACCTGCCTTGCGTGAGCAGATGGGTGCTGCTGCCGTAGCCGCCGCGCGGGCGGTGAGCTATGTGGGTGCGGGGACGGTGGAGTTCATCGTGGAGCAAAAATCCGATGGCAGCATGGCCTTCTTTTTTATGGAGATGAACACGCGGCTACAGGTTGAACACCCCGTGACGGAAGCGATTACCGGGCAAGACCTGGTGGAGTGGCAACTGCGCGTGGCTTGCGGTGAAAAATTGCCTTTGCAACAAGACCAGTTATGTATCACCGGCCACGCGATTGAAGCGCGCCTGTGCGCCGAAAACCCGGACCATGATTTCCTGCCCTCTACTGGCACGCTACAGATGCTGCGCTGGCCCGAAGGGGTGACGTTTACCAGGGGTGCGGTGCGGGTGGATTCTGGCGTGCGTGAAGGCGATGTGATCTCGCCTCATTACGACTCCATGCTGGCCAAGCTGATCGTTCACGGTGCGAACCGTGAAGAGGCGCTGGCCCGGCTTGACCGTGCTCTGGCACAGACGCAGATCGTGGGTCTGCACAGCAATGTGCAGTTTTTGCGCCACGTGCTGCAAAGCCCTTCGTTTGCTCAGGCCCAGCTCGACACGGCGCTGATTGCCCGCGAGCAAGCTCGGCTGCTCCATCAGGAAAAATTGGGCTTGGCCCTGGCTGCTGCCGCGCACATCGCCAGCACGCTGGTGGCTGAGCGTGCCCTTGAAAACGCCGACCCCTTCAGCCGACGCGACGGTTGGCGTGCTTTTGGTGCGGCCACGCGCCGCTTTGATTTGGAGTTTCATGGCACGCCGGTGCAGGCAGATCTGCGC
Source organism: Hylemonella sp. (assembly GCA_031427355.1). Classification (GTDB taxonomy): domain Bacteria; phylum Pseudomonadota; class Gammaproteobacteria; order Burkholderiales; family Burkholderiaceae_C; genus CANCDA01. Next base: position 20,930 of record JANPNG010000185.1, on the reverse strand, counting down.
TATGGGCGGGATGACGCCCTGCATTTGAGTCTGCGTGCGAATGATGCGGCTGCCGATGCGAACGCCAAGATTCGTGTCGAAACGAAGGGGGAAAACCTGCAAGGCGCATTGCAGTTCACCGCCACTGCACAAGGCCTGGTGATTGAGTTCGCTGATCAGTGTTGTACCGCCTTTTGCCACTCGACTTCACATATAAAAGGACTTGAAACCCATATATTTACGGCGCAAGCAGCTAGTAAAATCATAGCAATTGATGTCTTCTCGCATGCCGGTGATGCGCCCACGCAGGGCGGTCGCCTGAGCGCGCCGATGCCGGGCAAGGTTGTGTCCTTCGCCGTGCAGGCGGGGGATGCGGTAAAGGCCGGACAGGTGCTGGCCATCATGGAGGCCATGAAGATGGAGCACACCATTGCCGCGCCTGCCGATGGGGTGGTGGCCGAGTTGCTCTATGCGCCTGGGGATCAGGTGGCCGAGGGCGCGGCGCTGCTGAGGCTGACATCCGCTCTGGCGCGTATCGAGTAGTTCGCGAGTAGTGCACCATGCGCATCAGTTTTTGTTATGCCGACACCAAGCCCGAACCTTGGCTCGTGGGTTTTCGCGCGGCCTTGCCGCAGGCCCAGGTCGAGGTCTGGTCGCCAGGTGCTGCGCCTGCTGACTACGGCGTCGTCTGGGCACCGCCGCAACAGTTTTTGGACGAGCAACCCCGCATCCGCGCTCTGTTCAATATCGGCGCTGGGGTGGATGCCCTGCTGCAACTCAGGTTGCCAAAGCAGACTCTGATCGTTCGACTGGATGACGCGGGCATGTCGGCACAGATGGCCGAGTTTGTGTGCCACGCACTGATCCGCCATTTCCGTGAGCTGGATCATTACGAGGCGGGTATGCGCCAAGGGGAATGGGCGTTTCGCAAGCCGCGCCTTCGCTCGGATTGCCCGGTGGGCATCATGGGTCTGGGTGTGCTGGGGCAGCGTGTGGCGCAGGCGGTGGCGCAGTTTGATTTTCCGGTCATGGGCTGGAGTCGCTCACCCAAGGCCGTTCCCGGTGTGCGCTGCTTTGCGGGTGAGGCGCAATTGCCCGAGTTTTTGGCGGCCAGCAAGGTGTTGGTGTGCCTGCTGCCTTTGACCGAGGAGACGCGCGACATTTTGCGGCGCGAGACGCTGGCGCAACTCCAGCCGGGCGGCTACGTCATCAACGTGGCGCGTGGTGCCCATCTGGTGGACGAGGACTTGATCGCCCTGCTCGACAGCGGCCATCTGGCCGGTGCCGCGCTGGACGTGTTTCGTCAGGAGCCCTTGCCCGCGCAGCACGCATTCTGGAAACATCCGAAAATCACCCTCACGCCGCACACCTCGGCACGCACGCTGCGCGATGAAAGCATCAACCAAATGACGACCAAGATCATGGCGCTGGAACGCGGCGAAGCGATTGCCGGTGTGGTCAGCCGCGACCAAGGATATTGAACCAACTCTGCCCCCAACTGATTGAAAGAATTCAAAATGACCCTGCCCAAACAAGTCAAACTCGTCGATGTCGGCCCGCGTGATGGCCTGCAAAACGAAAAAGAAACCGTGCCCGCCGCCATCAAGGTAGAGCTGGTGCACCGCCTGCAAGAAGCAGGGCTCAAAGAGATTGAAGTCACCAGCTTCGTCAGTCCCAAATGGGTGCCGCAGATGGCGGACAACGCCGAGGTGATGGCGGGCATCAATCGCCTACCAGGCGTGCGCTACTCGGTGCTCACACCCAACCTCAAGGGTTTTGAGGCGGCGCTCGCGTCCAAGCCCGATGAAATTGTGGTGTTTGGCGCGGCTAGCGAGTTGTTCAGCCAGCGCAACATCAATTGCTCTATCGACGAGAGCATTGAGCGCTTTCGCCCGGTGGTGGCCGCTGCGCGTGCGGCGGGCATTTATGTGCGCGGCGCGATCTCGTGCGCGGTGGGCTGCCCCTACGAGGGGGAGGTCTCGCCCGAACGGGTGGAGCGCGTGGCACGCGGCATGAAAGACATTGGCGTGCAGCACATGGGGGTAGCCGACACGATTGGTGTTGCCACGCCGCTCAAGGTGCAGCGCGCCATGGAGGCCACGCTCAGGCATTACGACATCAACGATGTGTCAGGGCATTTCCACGACACCTACGGCCAAGCCTTGGCCAACACACTCATCAGCCTGCAAATGGGCGTCTGGCAGTTTGACGCCTCAGTGGCCGGGCTGGGCGGTTGCCCCTATGCCAAGGGCGCGACCGGCAATGTGGCGACCGAGGACGTGGTGTACCTGCTGCACGGCATGGGCATCGATACCGGCATTGACCTGGACAAGCTGGTGGATGCGGGGCAATTCATCAGCAACTTTTTGGGGCGCAAGTCCAATTCACGAGCCGCGACGGCGTTGCTCAACAAGCGGGCTTGAAGCTGAGATGAACATGACGGAAACGAGCACGACGATGATGACGAAGATAGCAGCCGACACCGCCGCGCCCCAACCAGCGGCGCTCACCGTGGCCTACGCGTTAGCTGTGCAAGCCATTGACAGCGACGTGCCATCGCCCTGCGTTTCGGTTTGCCGCATGGATGAGCTGCGCGAGTTTTGTGTGGGTTGCTCACGCACCCTTGAGGAGCTTCGACAATGGCGCACCATGGGCAATGGGGAGAAGAAAGCCGTCTGGGCGCTCATCGCGCAGCGCATCACCACCTCGCCTCACACGGACAAGTCGGAGCCCGTCACCCCATGAAACACATCACCTTCTACCTCGACTTCATCTCGCCCTACGCCTACCTGGCCTTCGAGAAATTGCCCGAAGCGCTGATGGGACTGAGCTACACCGTGAGCTACAAGCCCGTTCTTCTGGGCGCGCTGCTACAGCACCACGGTCAACTCGGTCCAGCGGAAATTGAAAACAAGAGGGCCTGGACTTACAGGCATGTGGAGTGGCTCGGCCACAGCCAACAGGTCGAACTGCAAATGCCTGCCGTGCACCCCTTCAACCCACTGCCCTTGCTGCGTTTGTCGGTGGCCTGCGCGGACCTGAATCCGGGCGAACCCAATCGCTACGTTTGCGAAACCCTGTTTCACCATGTCTGGCGGGGCGGGGCGGATGTGCTGGATGCCACGCGGCTACAGGCGCTTGATGCGCGCTTGTCCCCGCACGCTGACCCGCAAAGCGAAGCGGTGAAAGCGCAACTCAAGCAGCAGACCGATGAGGCCATTGCCGCGAGTGTGTTTGGTGTGCCGGCCTTCCGCGTGGACGACAAATTGTTCTGGGGTTTTGATGCCCTGCCCATGCTGCGTGACTACCTGATGGGGGACGCTTGGTTTGATGGCCCGAATTGGTCGAAGTCAACAGAAATCCCAGCAGGCTTATTGAGAAAACGGTAATTTTTTGCACAGCGGAAAAATTCGCTGGGGTTAACACCTAGTTTGTCAGTTTGCAATAAGTTGGCCGTAAGGCCAAGGTCAGTGCTGTCCCCAAGAATGCGTGAACCCTCCATGTTGGAGGTCATTATTTTTTGTTGGAGACAAGACTATGAGAAGTGCAACAACAGCCGCTGTCGCAGCGCGGCCCATGACCGCCGAAGAGAAAAAGGTGATTTTCGCCTCCTCTTTGGGTACTGTGTTTGAGTGGTACGACTTCTACCTTTACGGTTCACTGGCAGCCATCATTGCCAAGCAGTTCTTCAGCGGTCTGGATGAGGGCTCCGCCTTCATCTTCGCGCTGCTGGCTTTTGCTGCCGGTTTCATCGTGCGTCCTTTTGGTGCCATCTTCTTTGGTCGCCTGGGTGACATGATCGGTCGCAAGTACACCTTCCTGGTTACCATCCTGATCATGGGTATTTCCACTTTCATCGTGGGTATTCTTCCCAGCTACGCCAGCATTGGTGTGGCGGCTCCGGTGATCCTGATCGCCCTGCGCTTGCTGCAAGGCCTGGCACTGGGTGGTGAGTACGGTGGTGCTGCCACCTACGTGGCCGAGCACTCGCCCCATGGCAAGCGCGGCGCCTACACCTCCTGGATTCAGACCACGGCCACCTTGGGCCTGTTTTTGTCCCTGATGGTGATTCTGGGTACGCGTACCCTGATCGGTGAGGCTGCGTTTGCCGATTGGGGCTGGCGTGTTCCTTTCCTGGTCTCGATCTTCTTGCTGGCGGTGTCGGTGTACATCCGCTTGTCCATGAACGAGTCCCCCGCCTTTGCCAAAATGAAGGCCGAAGGCAAGACCTCCAAGGCACCCTTGTCCGAGTCTTTCGGCCAGTGGAAAAACCTCAAGATCGTGATCTTGGCCCTGGTCGGTTTGACCGCGGGTCAAGCCGTGGTGTGGTACTCGGGTCAGTTCTACGCGCTGTTCTTCCTGACGCAAGCGCTCAAGGTGGACGGTGCAACGGCCAACATCTATGTGGCTGTCTCCCTGCTGATCGGCACGCCTTTCTTCGTTATCTTCGGCGTCCTGTCTGACAAGATTGGCCGCAAGCCCATCATCATGGCCGGTTGCCTCTTGGCCGTGCTGACCTACTTCCCCGTGTTCGAAGCGCTGACCAAGGCCGCCAACCCTGACTTGTACGCTGCCCAGCAGAAAAACAAGGTGGTGGTGACGGCGAATCCGAACGAGTGCTCGTTCCAGTTCAACCCCACCGGTACGCAAAAGTTCACCAGCTCGTGCGATATCGCCAAGCAGGTGTTGGCTGGCGCGTCCGTGAGCTATGACAACGCAGTCGGTGCAGCCGGTTCCGTGGCCAGCATCAAGATCGGTGACGTCGAGATCCCCGGCTACACCTCCAAAGGCCTGCCTGCAGGCGAAGCCAAAGCCAAGGACGCTGAGTTCAAGAAGGCAGTGGCCGAGAACCTCAAGCTGGCGGGCTACCCCGCCAAGGCCGACATGGCCAAGGTGGACAAAGTGATGGTCATCGCCATCCTGGCTTACCTCGTGCTGTTGGTCACCATGGTGTATGGCCCGATTGCCGCCATGCTGGTGGAGATGTTCCCGACCCGTATCCGCTACACCTCGATGTCATTGCCCTACCACATTGGTAACGGCTGGTTCGGCGGCTTGTTGCCCACCACCGCGTTCGCTATCGTGGCGCAAACCGGCAACATGTACAACGGTCTGTGGTACCCGATCATCATCGCCGGTATGACGTTTGTCATAGGCATGTTGTTCATCAAGGAAACCAAAGACGTTGACATTTACGCCAACGATTGATTCGTGTGTTGAAGTACCCCATGCGCCAGCTTGCTGGTGCTTGGGGGCGAACAGGCCCTCAAGTCGAGGGCCTTTTTTCAGGAGAAATTGAAATGTGGAAAATTTTTGTGGGATTTGTCATTTTTGCGGCGCTTGCGCTCTTCGTCATCATGAAGGGCGGCGACAAGCTGGACATGGGTGGCGAAAAGCACGGCGAAGAAGCCGTTCACGCGCCTGCGACCCCACCCGCAACCCTTCCGGTGGCACCGGCGAGTGCGGTCAAGTAAGATGCGCGGCTTGAGGAGACAAAAAAAGGCCATAAAGGCCTGATACATCAACCCAATGAGATATTCAAAAACCGAATTAGGTCATAAGGCATTTAAGGAACGCTCAACGTTGCTATCCGCACGCCAGCGCTCAGCCTTCATCATGTTCGACGGTGCCAAGCCGCTTGAGCAGGTCCTGGCGGCTGTTGCGGCGATTGGTGTCAACCAGACGGATGTGGATTATCTGGTCGCGCAAGGGTTTTTGATCGCGACGGGGCCCGCTGAGAGTCCCGTCAGGTCGAAAGCGCCTCAGGGCGTTGATTCGGGCGCGGTTTCCGAGTTCGGTTCGGAATTCGAGTCGATCCTCATGCTCACACCGCAAGAGCGTTATGGCATTGCCTACCCCATGGCCACCCAGATCACGGCAACCTTGGGACTGCGTGGTTTTCGGCTCAACCTGGCCGTCGAAGCTGCCAGCGGGTACGATGGTTTGCTGGCGCTGCTGCCCAAAATCGAAGAAGCCGTGGGTCCCAAAGTCTGCCGCAAGCTTGCGCGGGTGCTTAGGGGCTGAGCTCAATTTAAATAGGGTCGAAACGCGCACCCAGTCTTTTTCAGGTCATGGCAGTGCCTAAAATGTCTGGCCTCATCAGGAAAGACACCGAGCCATGCCCCAGGGAACCATCCGCATTCGCGGCGCGCGCCAGCACAACCTCAAAAACCTCGATCTCGACATCCGCACGGGTGAGCTGACGGTGGTCACCGGTCCGAGCGGCTCGGGCAAATCCAGCCTGGTGTTTGACACGCTTTACGCCGAGGGGCAACGCCGCTACGTGGAGACCTTCTCGGCCTATGCACGCCAGTTTCTGGACCGCATGGACAAGCCTGCTGTGGACAAGGTGGAGGGCGTGCCCCCGGCCATTGCCATTGACCAGACCAACCCGGTGCGCAGCTCGCGTTCCACCGTGGGCACGATGACTGAGCTGAACGACCACCTCAAGCTCTTGATCGCGCGTGCAGCCTCTTTGTTTGACAAGCAAACGGCGCAGCCTGTGCGGCACGATACTGCGGAGACAATTTATGCCGAAATGCAAGCGCGTTGCGAGAAGAGTGATCCACGCCTGGTGGTGACCTTCCCAGTGGAGTTGCCCGCCAGCACTTCGGCCGATGAGGTCACGCAATGGCTCTCGCTCAGCGGCTTCACCAAGGTGCAGGCTGAGCGTGAAGTCGCCACGCTGACGGGGCCAAGAAAAATGTTGGACGTGGTGGCAGATCGTTTCCGCCTCGGCAACGCAGAAAAAGCCCGCGTGATCGAGGCCATTGAAGTCGCACTCAAGCGCGGCAGCGGACGCATGGCGGTGTACGTCATAGAGCCCGTTCGGCCTGAGCTTGTCGAAGGCCAAGACGTTTCGATGAGCTCAACACGAACGGATGGGGTAACCGTCTGGAAATTCTCCACCGGCCTGCACTGCCCCGACAGCGACCAGCGCTACACCGATCCCATCCCGTCCATGTTCTCCTTCAACTCAGCCGTTGGGGCGTGCGAGGTCTGCCGTGGTTTTGGGCGCGTCATCGGGGTCGATTACGGGCTGGTGATTCCGGATGTCAAAGTGACCCTGCGTGCCGGTGCCATCAAACCCATGCAGACCCCAGCCTGGAAAGAGGCGCAAGACGATTTGATGCGCCACGCCGAGACTGCGGGCATTCCCCGAGACACCCCTTGGTACAAGCTCACGCCTGAGCAACAGGCCTGGGTCATCAACGGCTCGCCCAACTGGAACGGCAAGTGGAACCAACACTGGTTTGGCATCAAGCGTTTCTTTGAATATCTGGAGAGCAAGGCCTACAAGATGCACATCCGGGTGCTGCTGTCCAAGTACCGCAGCTACACGCCCTGCGGCACCTGTAGCGGTGCGCGCCTGAAAACTGAGAGCCTGCTCTGGCGTATTGGAAGCAAGGAAGACGCGGATGCTGTGCTTGATCCGGCGCAACGCTTCATGCCCACGGGTGTGACATGGACGCGCGCGCAACTTGAAGCCCTGCCGGGCCTGTGCCTGCACGATTTGATGAAGCTGCCGATTGAGCGGTTGCGGCGCTTCTTTGACCGAATGGAGTTGGAGAATGCCGCCCATTCGCGAACCGGCGAGCAGCAGGCCCTCAAGCTTCTGCATGAAGAAATCAGCACCCGCCTCAAATACCTGTGCGACGTGGGCATCGGCTACCTGACGCTGGATCGTCAGAGCCGTACCCTCTCCGGCGGCGAAGTGCAGCGCATCAACCTGACCACGGCCTTGGGCACCTCGCTGGTGAACACCTTGTTTGTGCTGGACGAGCCGAGCATCGGCCTGCACCCGCGCGACATGCACCGCATCATCGAAGCCATGCAGCGCCTGCGCGACGCGGGCAACACCCTGGTGGTGGTGGAGCATGACCCGGCTGTGATGCTGGCTGCTGACCGCATGATCGACATGGGCCCCGGTCCGGGTGAGCGTGGTGGGCAAATTGTGTTTGATGGCACGACCGATGACTTGCGTCACGCCGACACGCTCACGGGGGCCTATCTGGGCGGACGCAAGCAAGTCGGCATGGGCTTTCGACGCTTGGTGGTGGAGAACACGCCGCGCTTGATCCTGGAAGGCGTGACGGAGCACAACCTCAAAGGCGTGAGTGTGGACATTCCGCTGGGCCGTCTGGTGTGCGTCACCGGCGTCAGTGGTTCGGGTAAGTCCAGCCTGATTCAAGACGTGTTGGCCCCGGCCTTGATGCGCCACTTCGGCAAGTCCACCGATGCACCCGGTGTGTTTGATCGCTTGCTGGGAGCTGAACAGCTTGGCGACGTGGTGTTTGTGGATCAATCGCCCATTGGCAAAACCGCGCGCTCCAACCCGGCGAGCTACGTTGGGGCCTGGGACGCCTTGCGTGAGATTTTTGCCACCGCGCCGCTGTCACGCCAGCGCGGCTACACCGCCTCCAAATTCAGCGCCAACGGCGGCGATGGTCGCTGCCCCACCTGCGGTGGATCAGGCTTTGAGCATGTAGAGATGCAGTTCCTCAGCGACGTGTACCTGCGTTGCCCGGACTGCGATGGCAAGCGCTTTCGACCCGAGATTCTGGAAGTCAGGATCGAGCGGTCGGAACGACATTTGAACGTTGCCGACGTGCTCGATCTCACGGTCAGCGAAGCCGCTGCCCTGTTTGCCAATGACAGAGACGTCATCCGCGCCCTGCAACCCCTCATCGATGTCGGCCTGGACTACCTGCGCCTTGGTCAACCTGTGCCCACGCTCTCAGGCGGCGAGGCGCAGCGCCTCAAGCTCGCGGGCTTTCTGGCACAGGCCGCCAAGGGCAGCAGCGCCAGTCGGCAGGTCATCGCCCGCAAAGGCACGCTCTTCCTGTTTGACGAGCCCACCACCGGCCTGCACTTTGACGACATTGCCAAGCTCATGCGCGCCCTGCGCAAGCTGCTGGATGCGGGCCATTCGCTGTTGGTGATTGAGCACAATCTGGACGTGATTCGCGCCAGCGACTGGTTAATCGACCTCGGCCCCGAAGGCGGCGACGCTGGTGGCGAAGTCGTGGCCACCGGCACCCCCGAAGACCTGAGTCAGCACCGCACCAGCCACACCGGCAAAGCCCTGCGCGAGTACGCCCATACGTTGGGTGTGGGCAGCCACCGTGCCGAGGAAAAGTCGAATTGGGAAAGGCAATGGGGTCAGATCCCAATTCCGGACAACCACATCTCCGGCGACAAACCATCTCGAACGAAATTGGGCTCTGACCCCAATGCCGTTGTTTCCGGCGCGCGCTCCACCCCCCATAAACCTGACGGCGCCAACAGCATCCAAATCATCAACGCCCGAGAACACAACCTCAAATCCTTGAGCGTCAACATCCCGCGCGGCCAGTTCAACGTCATCACCGGCGTCAGCGGCTCCGGCAAATCCACCCTGGCCTTCGACATCCTCTTCAACGAAGGCCAGCGCCGTTACCTCGAATCACTCAACGCCTACGCCCGCAGCATCGTGCAGCCCGCAGGCCGCCCCGAGGTGGACGCGGTCTATGGCATCCCGCCCACGGTGTCGATCGAGCAGCGCCTCTCGCGTGGCGGGCGCAAGAGCACGGTCGGCACCACGACCGAGGTTTGGCACTTCCTGCGTCTGCTCTACGTCAAGCTGGGCACGCAACATTGCATCCATGACGGGGCTGCCGTGCAGCCGCAAACGCCCGACAGCATCGCCGCGCAATTGCTAACGAACTTTCGCGGCCAGCACATCGGCCTGCTCGCGCCGTTGGTGCTCAACCGCAAGGGCGTCTATACCGAGCTGGCCGACTGGGCGCGTCCGCGCGGCTACACGCATCTGCGGGTGGATGGCAACTTCTTGCCGACCACCAACTTCCCCCGCATCGACCGCTTCAAAGAGCACACCATCGAGCTGCCCGTGGTCAGCCTAGACGTGACGCCCGACAACGAAGCCCTGCTGCGCGAGTGCCTGGCGCGCGCGCTGGAGCACGGCAAGGGCGTGCTGCATGTGCTGAGTGACTTGGGCGGCCTGCGCGCCGCCATGCTGGACGGCACACCCACCTCAGGCATCGGTCAGCTGCAGGTGTTCTCCACCAAGCGCGCCTGCCCGGTGTGCGCCACTTCGTATGCCGAGCTGGACCCGCGCCTGTTCTCTTACAACAGCAAGCACGGCTGGTGCCCGGACTGCGTGGGCACAGGCGTCAAGCTCAGCAAAGAGCAGCGCAAAGTGTTTGACAATTCGGTGCGCGATGACGACAACAAAGGCCGCGAGCAAACCTTTGCCGAGCCTGAGGTGGACGACGTGCTCGATACCGCCTGCCCCACCTGCGCAGGCACGCGCTTGAACGCTAACGCGCGCGCTGTGAAGTTCGGTGCGCAGGCCCCTCACCCTCTGGGAGAGGACAGGAGTGAGGGCTGGAGTGAGGGCTGGAGCATCACCGAAATCGCCCGCCTGAGCGTGACCGACATCCGCCGTTGGGTCGAGGCCTTGCAAGTCGAAGGCCGCATGTCCAAGCGCGAGCGCGACATCGCGCGTGACCTGGTGCCTGAAATCAAAAGCCGACTTGAATTCCTCGAAGAAGTGGGCCTGGGCTACCTCACGCTAGACCGGGGCGCGCCCACACTCAGCGGCGGCGAGGCGCAGCGAATCCGCTTGGCCGCACAACTGGGCAGCAACTTGCAAGGCGTGTGCTACGTGCTGGACGAACCCACCATCGGCCTGCACGCGCGCGACAATCAAATCTTGCTCAACGCCCTGAAGAACTTGAGTGACAAGGGCAATACCTTGGTCGTGGTGGAGCACGACGAAGACACCATCCGCCACGCCGACCACATCATCGACATCGGCCCCAGCGCCGGCAAGCGCGGCGGCCATCTGGTGGCCCAAGGCAAGCTGGCCGACATCACCAACAGCCACGATTCGCAAACTGGCCGCTACCTCTTGCACGCGATGAAGCACCCGCTGCAAGCGCGGCGTGCGGTCGCTTCTGCGGTGCCCATTGCTGCGGCCAAAGAGCAACCCTGGCTCACCGTTCACAACGCCTCCATGCACAACCTGCAAAACGTCACAGCCCATCTCCCCCTGCAACGCCTGGTCGCGGTCACCGGCGTCAGCGGCTCCGGCAAATCCACACTCGCGCGTGACGTGCTCCTGGTCAACGTGCAAACCGCCGTGCAAAAACGTAGCACCAAGGCCGGGCGCGATGCACTGGCAGCAGGTGAGCCACTGCCCTGGACAGGTTGCGACGGCGTCAGCGGCTTCGAGCCCATTGACCGCGTGCTCGAAGTGGATCAAACTCCCATCGGCAAAACCCCGCGCTCTTGCCCCGCCACCTACATCGGTTTCTGGGACATCATCCGCAAGCTGTTCGCCGAGACGCTGGAGGCCAAGGCACGCGGCTACCTGGCCGGGCGCTTCAGCTTCAACACCGGGGAAGGCCGCTGCCCCGGCTGCGAAGGCGCGGGCGTGCGCACCATCGGCATGAGCTTCTTGCCGGATGTGAAAGTGCTGTGCGAGACCTGCCACGGCGCACGCTTCAACCCCGAGACGCTGGCCGTTACCTGGCGTGGCAAGAGCATTGGCGAGGTGCTGCAAATGGAGGTGGACGAGGCGGTCGATTTCTTCGCCGCCATGCCCAACATCAGCCACCCGCTGCAACTGCTTAAAGACGTGGGCTTGGGCTACCTCACGCTGGGCCAGCCCAGCCCCACGCTCAGCGGCGGCGAAGCACAGCGCATCAAACTGGTGACCGAGTTGAGCAAGGTGCGTGATGACATCACAAGACGCGGTCAGAAAGCCCCGCACACACTGTACGTGCTGGACGAGCCCACCGTGGGCCTGCACATGGCCGATGTGGACAAGCTCATCCGCGTGCTGCACCGTCTGGTGAATGGCGGCCACAGCGTGGTGGTGATCGAGCATGACTTGGATGTGATTGCCGAAGCCGACTGGATCATCGACCTCGGCCCCGAAGGCGGTCAGGCCGGTGGCCGCGTAGTGGCTGCGGCCACGCCGGAGGACGTGGTGCGACTGGGCACGCACACCGGTGTGGCGCTGGGGCCGGTGTTGGCTCGGTGAATGGGCTATCGCTGTGCAAGCAACAGCGCACGCGCCACCTCGGCAAACCCGGCACCACGTTCGCCTTGTGTGATGTAGCGCGGACTGTGCGTGAGCTCGGCCTCAAAGCGGCGGATGTTGGCCACGCCCACACTGTGAGGGAAGTGTTCAAACATCAACTGGTCGTTGGTGGAGTCCCCCACATAGACCCAGTGCTGAATCTCCGCATCCAGTGTGCGCCCCAGCAACTCGCGCACGATCCAGCGCGCACCGGCCAGCTTGTCGTGCGCGCCAAACCAGCCGTTGATGTGGATGCTGCTCACCGTGGCGTTCATGCCCTCGCTGTGCATGATCTGCACCACCTGCGCGATGTGCGCGGGTGCGAGATGCGCGAACTCGCTGTGGTCGATGGCGATGTCGGTCTCTCGCCCGGCAGAGTCTTGCGCCAGCCGTGCGTTGGGCAACTCATGCAGCACGCGCTGTGCCACCTGCTGCATGCGGGTGAAGTTGGCGGCGCGCGTGGCGCGGTTCTGTTGATACAGCTTCTTCACGCCTTCTGATTCATTCTGCCGCACCAGCGCCACCGCCCCGTTCTCCGCCACCAGCGCATCCACCGGCCAAGCCTGAGCAAACGGCTCGCTCCAGCCCACCGGCCGCCCGGTGATCGGTATCACATGCAGGCCCGCCGCCTTGAGCTGCGCCAGCGCGTGCAGCGCATCGGGCGTGATGACCCCGTCGGTCGTCAGCGTGTCATCAATGTCGGTGAACACACCGACGATGTGGCGGCGGTCTTCAAGGGGCCAGTGGGTTAGGTCAAGCATGGTGAAGGAGTGTTGAGTCGCGATTATCCGTGCGCAGGCATTCAGGATTAATATGGCCTTTCACCATCCCCTCAAGGAGCCACTGCCATGATTCATCACACCACCATCCGCGCTACAGCGCTAGCCTTTTCATTGGTGCTTGCCCTGTTCGGCATGGCCGCGCCAAGCCATGCAGCCACACCGGCTGAGGCCCGCAATGAGATCCAAAAAATGCGTGGCGAAACCCTGGCCGATCTTTACAAAATCCACCCCGCCGCCCGCGCGCACATTCAAAAAGCGGCGGGCTATGCCGTGTTCAGCAACGTCGGCATCAGCCTGATTTTGTTCTCTGCGGCGGGCGGCTCTGGCGTGGCGATGGACAAAAGCGGGCACGCCACCTACATGAAGATGGTCTCGGGCGGCGTGGGCATTGGCCTGGGCGTGAAAGACTTTCGCGGTATTTTTGTCTTCGCAACGGACGACAAATTGAAGCAGTTCATCAACAGCGGCTGGGAGGCTAACGCTCAAGCCGATGCCGCAGCCAAAGCCGCCGACAAAGGCGGCGCAGTAGCCGCAGCCATCACCGTCGCCCCAGGCGTCACCCTGTACCAGATCACCAAAAACGGCCTGGCCTTGCAGGCCACGATTCAGGGGACGAAGTACTTTAAGAATGATGAGTTGAATGGGAAGTAGGCTCGGCTAGACTTCTCCGGCTGCCAGTGTTTCATGCTGGCGTGGAAATAGGGGCCTGGGTGAGCAAAAATAACCTCTCAGAAAGCGATATCAGCGACAAGTTCATCCGCCCCTCCATCGTGCAAGCTGGGTGGCACACACTCGACCAAATTTACGCGCAGTACCCCTTGCGCGCGGGCCGTGTGGTGGTACGGGGCAAGACAGCTAAACGCGACCCCTCCACCGTGCTGTTTGCCGACTTTGTGCTTTGCCTTAAACCCAATATCCCGCTGGCCGTGGTGGAGGCCAAAAAGTCTTGCCTGTCTATGAATGCAGGCATGCAGCAGGCCATCAACTACGCACAGTTGCTCGATGTGCCTTTCAGCTTTGCCAGCAATGGCGATGGCTTTGTGTTCCGCGATACCACGCTAGCCACCGGCGTGCTGGAGCAAAACCTCACCCTCGACCAGTTCCCCTCGCCCCAAGAACTGTGGGGGCGCTATTGCCAATGGAAAGGTTGGAGTGCCGAGGTGCAAAGCGTGGCCGCGTATGACTACGCCCTCGCCACCACCGCTAAAACCCCGCGCTACTACCAGCTCAACGCCATCAACCGCACGGTGGAGGCCATTGCCGCCGGGCAAAACCGCGTGCTGCTGGTCATGGCAACCGGCACCGGCAAGACCTACACCGCGTTCCAGATCATCCACCGCTTGTGGAAGTCACCTTGGCGTTCCGACAAACCATCGGGCCAAAAGCGCATCCTGTTTCTGGCGGACCGCAACATCCTGATTGACCAGACCATGGTCAACGACTTTCGTCCTTTTAAGGGCGCGATGGCCAAGCTCAGCCCCAACGCCAAAGGCATTGAGCGCATCAACGAGCAAGGCCAGGTGGAGATAGAAGAAGTTGATCTGGCCGTCAACAAAACCACCAAGCTGGTGGACAAGAGCTACGAGATTTACCTCTCGCTCTACCAGGCCGTGAGCGGTACCGAAGAAGCGCAAAACATCTACAAGCAGTTCTCGCCTGACTTCTTCGATTTGATTGTGGTGGACGAATGCCACCGGGGCAGTGCCGACGAAGACTCTGCCTGGCGCGAAATCCTCACCTACTTCGCCAGCGCCACCCAGGTGGGTCTGACCGCCACGCCCAAGGAAACCAAAGAGATATCGAACAGCGATTACTTTGGCGAGCCTACCGGCGACCACTGCCCCGCGTGCAGCGAAGTCATCCTTGACCGGGAGCAGGGCGACCGCTACAGCGAATGGATCGGTGTGTTTCAACGCTAGGTCAACGCCGCCTTTGTCGCCCCAGGCTTCATCACCGACATCCGCAAAAAGCTCGACCTGGACCAGCGCGAAGCCGCCGAAATCTTTGGCGGTGGCGTCAACGCCCTCTCGCGCTACGAGACTGGCAAGACCAAGCCTCCGCTGGCGCTGGTGAAACTGCTCAAAGTGCTGGACCGCCACCCGGAGCTGCTTGCCGAGGTGCGGGCGTGAAATTGGCCTCTAGCCCCCGTGGAATGTTCATATGCTGCTATTAAATTTAAATAAGTAACTTATGTGTTACCATAAAACCCAGCAATGAAACTCGAAGAATATGTCCGTGACGATGGCAGCAACCCCTACCAAATCTGGTACGGGAACTTGGATGTCCAAGCCGCAGCAAAAATCGCAGTTGCCAAGGCTCGGATGGAGTTGGGAAATACGTCCAGCATCAAGTGGTTTCGCGGCATCGGTGAATATGTGATCGACTGGGGGCCGGGCTATCGCATCTATCTTGTTCAGGACGGTGATGCCTTGATCATTTTGTTCGGTGGTGGCACCAAACGCGGCCAACAAAAGGCCATAGAGCAGGCAGTGCTGCTGCACGAAGAATACAAGGCCAGAAAGAAGCTCTCCAGTCTCGCCAAAAAAGGAAAAAAACCATGACTTTGACCCGCGATTACAAGAAAACGATCACTGAACGCGTGGAACGCGACCCCGCCTTCGCCAAAGCCTTGCTGGACGAGGCCGCCACCCTTTTTCTGAGTGGTGAGCCCGATACCGCCCGACTCATCTTGCGCGACTTGGTGAACGCCACGGTGGGGTTTGAGCAGTTGGCCGAACTCACCCAAAAGCCCAGCAAGAGCCTGCACCGCATGCTCTCGCCCAAAGGCAATCCCAGCATGGACAACCTGGCAACGATCTTCAGTGCGGTCAAGAACTGGTTGAAGGTCGGGTTTGATGTCCGTGTGGTTGAGGCGACCTGAGCGCGTCAGCATGCCCTCGAAGCCAAAGGCCAACTCGAAGCCACGCAGCACGCCCAGCTCGTCAGCACGCTGCTGGGCACGCTCACCAACAGCGAAAATCCCGAGCAACTGGCCGACAACTGGCAACGCCTCACCACCCACTTCGACCTCCTGCTAGACCGCCCCCAAGCCGTAGATGCCCTGGAGCAAACCATCCTCCAACTCGCCGTGCGCGGCCTGCTCGTCCCCCAAGACCCGCAAGACGAACCCGCCAGCGAGCTGCTCAAGAAAATCCGCACCGAGAAAGACAATCTCATCGCTGCGGGCAAGATCAAACGGGACAAACCCCTGCCGCGGATTGCGGAGGATGAACAGCCGTTTGCGTTGCCGAACGGGTGGGAGTGGGTGAGGTTGGACGAGATTGCCGACAACCGATTGGGCAAGATGCTCGATAAGGCAAAGAACACGGGAAAGCGTTATCCGTATCTCCGAAATACCAATGTTCAATGGCGCCACATCGATCTCGACGATGTCAAAGAAATTAGCCTCGAAGCCAGTGAGCTGAAAGAGTTCCGATTGCTTCCCGGTGATTTACTTATCTGTGAAGGTGGATACCCGGGGCGCTGTGCAATATGGAACGAGCCTGACCGAGAAATGTATTTTCAAAAGGCTCTGCATCGAGTGAGACCGAGAGGTGGAATTGCGGCCGAGCTAATCGCAATTTCGTTGGAGTCTGACTCGAAGTCCGGAAATTTGGAGCAACATTTCACGGGCGCTACGATCAAGCATTTTGTTGGTCAGGCACTAGGTCGCTATCTGATTCCACTACCACCCCTAGACGAACAATCCCGCATCGTCACCCGCGTCGCCCAGCTGCGCCGCCTGTGCGCCGACCTGCGCCAGCGCCTGACCGCCAGCCAATCCACACAAGCCCATCTGGCCGAGGCGCTGGTTCAGGACGTCGCTTAGCTAGTGAATAACCCTTAATCTGGCTTGATTAAACTTGATTCCCAGTGATTTGCACCGATAATCCACTGGTTATGCAAAAAGTTATACACAGCGACAACGTCAAAACGGCCATTCAAAATCTGGGGTGGACCCAAAAAGAACTGGCAGCGCAGTTGGGTGTAACTGGGCAAGCCGTTACCAACTGGATGAAGGGCACGGATTTCCCCCGCCCTGACAAGCTGCTCAAGCTGGCAACCACTCTGAAGCTGGGTTTTGCCGACTTGGTGCAGTTGCCCCAAGTCGCCCAGCCCGTGGTGGCCTTCCGCAAAAAAGCAGGGGCCAAAACGACCGACCAGCATGTCATCAAGGCCATGGCCATGGGGGCTTTGTTAAAGGCACTGGTTCCGTTTTTGTCTGCCGTGCCGCAACTGCGCCGCCAGGTGCCTGATCCTTCTACCGAATACGCTGCCGTGCAAGATGTTGTGTCGCAGGTGCGCAGGAACCTGGGGCTGGGGGAGGGCGGCGTGTTGCATTACGAGCAATTGCTGAGCGAATTTGCAGAGAACGGGGCGGTGGTTGTCCCTGTCATGTGGGGCGCTTTGCAAAACCACAAAAATGCGCTGCACATTTTGTTGCCCCAGGAGTGCGTGACGTTCATTTTCTTGAATCTGGACACGTATCTGGAAGATTTCAAATTCTGGATGGCGCATGAGCTGGCGCATGTGTTTACCCCGCAACTGGCGGGGCGGGATGAGGGAGAAGACTTTGCGGATGCCTTTGCAGGCGCCTTGCTGTTCCCCAGAGAACTGGCCCGCACGGTATACACCCAGGTGGCCGGGCAATCTAAGGCGCACGAAGCAACTGTGTTGCAGGCATTTGCGCATGAGCATGGTATTTCTCTCAATACAGTCTTCCAGCAAGTCAATGGTTTCGCCCAGTCGCAGGGTTTGCCACCCCTGAAGCATGTGGCAGTTGATATTCACAAAATGCGCAATGCGCAACGCGGCAAGCTGGTGAGCGAGACGCTGTTTGCACCGCTGCCACCATCGCCTTCGGCGTATTTGACGGCGGCTGAGCGCCAGTTTCACAGCGACTTCTTTCAGGCCCTGCGCCGCATGGTGCAGGCGAAGCAAACCGGTGCGGGCTATCTCCAGCAGGTGATGGACATACCCATGCAAGATGCCTTGGCTCTGCATGGGGAGCTGACCCGGTGACCACCGAAGTCCTGCTGGACACCAACACCTACCTTCGCCTTGCCAAGCGTATTCGTCCAGCGGTAGGGCGACAGTTTGGCCAAGTGCCTTATGTGGTGGTGATTCTGAAAGCGGTGGAGGATGAGGTTCACCGCAGCCCCAAGCTGCAATTCAAGAACCCCTGGTTTGACGAGTCCGAGTTTGCACAAGAACGCATGGCCAAGCAGACACGGCTTACCCCTGCGGAAAAGCAGGATTTGAAGTTGGTGCAGGATGTGCTGCTTGGAACTGTGCAGTTGGACATTGACAAATACACCTCGTACGGTCGATCGCCTCCGGGGGCCACAGATTGTTGGCTATTGGCATATGGACAGGTCAAAGGAGCCATCGTGGTGACCGATGATCTGGGCATGCATACCCTGGCTGCAGAAGCTGGATTGAAAGTTTGGCATGGTTTCGAGTTGCTAGCCAAACTCAAGACAGCCAAGGTTGTGGACAACAATCAGGTGCGTGAAATTTACGACGCGCTGGAGCGCAACAGTGACATGACCGAGACTTGGCGAAAAGCCAAACACACGGATTTTGCGCGGATTTTTGGCTCACCTATTTAGATACCTCTATGAAAACACAAATAGATCACTTGGTCGTCGTGGCTAAAACGCTGGAACTTGGGGTGCAGTGGTGCGAGGCGACGCTGGGCGTCACGCCGGGGCCGGGCGGAGAACATGCGCTGTATGGCACGCACAACCGCTTGCTCAAGATCGCCACGCCCGCCCATCCGCTGGCGTATCTGGAAATCATCGCCATCAATCCCGGCGCGAAACGCACCGCTGCTGCGACAACCCAGCGCTGGTTTGACATGGACGATGCGGCGTTGCAGGCCGCTGTGGCCAAGGAGCCGCGGCTGGTGCATTTTGTGGCGAGTACGGACGAGATTCAGGCGGCGCGTATCGCTTTGAAGGCGCAAGGCATTGAGCGCGGGCCTGCGATGCAAGCCAGCCGCCATTCACGGCGTGGGGTGCTGCAATGGCAGATCACGGTGCGGGAGGACGGGCAACGCATGTTTGACGGTGCATTGCCCAGCTTGATTCAATGGGGCAAGCCCGACGCGGCCGAGCCGCTGCGCCTGCACCCGAGGAACAGCTTGCCGCGTTCGGGGGTGACACTTCAACGCATTGCCGTCACGCACCCTTCAGCTGACAAGCTGCAAGCGGCCTATGAGGCGATGGGTCTGACCGGCATTGCGCTGGAGACTGGCCCGGCCAACATCGTGGTGACGCTGAACACGCCCAAGGGCGTGGTCGAGTTGCAAAGCCAAGGGGTTTAACCCGCGTTTTGCAGCGCCAGCCCCGCATGCTCGCGCAGCGGGTGGAAGTGGATTTTCGGAAAGCGCTCTTGCGCCAGCCGCACGTCATAGGGTGAGGTGCACAGGTAGGCCAGGGTGTTGGCCGCGTCCAGCGCCATGCGCAGCGGGTAGGCGTTGACAAACGTGGCCAACTCAGCCGGTGTGTCAGCCGTGATCCAGCGGGCGCTGGTGTACTGGCTGCCCTCTAAACGGATGTCGGCGTCGTACTCACCTTTGAGGCGGTGCTGCACCACTTCAAACTGCAACTGGCCAATGGCGCCCAGCAGCATGTTGCCGCCGGTCTCGGGGCGAAAGACTTGGATCGCGCCTTCCTCGCCGAGCTGGGCCAGGCCCTGCTGCAATTGCTTGGTGCGCAGCGGGTTCTTCAGCACCACGGTCATGAACATTTCGGGCGCAAAGAAGGGCAAGCCGGTGAACTGCAAGGCGACTGAGCCATCGGTGATGGTGTCGCCCAGCTGCACGCCGCCGTGGGTGGTAAAGCCCACAATATCGCCCGCATAAGCCTCTTCCACCGCCTCGCGGCGCTGGCTCATGAAGGTGTCCACGCTGGTGGGACGCAGCTCCTTGGCGGTACGCTGCACTTTGAGTTTCATGCCGGGCGCGTAGCGGCCCGAGCACACGCGCACAAAGGCGATGCGGTCGCGGTGGTTGGCGTCCATATTGGCCTGCACCTTGAACACCACGCCGGAGAACGCATCGTCTTCGGGCTTGACGATTTTCACCACAGGCTGCTTGTTGACCACGAGCGAGCTGGTGCGTGATTGCGGCGACGGGGCCAGATCGACCAGCGCGTCCAGCACCTCCATCACGCCGAAGTTGTTGACGCCGGAGCCAAAGAACACGGGGGTCTGCTTACCCGCCAGAAAGGCCTCGCGGTCAAATGTGGGTGAGGCACCGGTGGCCAGTTCCATGCTCTCCAGTGCCGTTGCAAACTCGTGGCCAAAGCGCTGGTGCAGGGCCGCCGGGTTGCTGAGGGCAATCGCGTCAAAGTCTTGTGGGAGGCGCTCGCTGCCAGACTCGAACACCGTCATGGCCTGGGTGCGCAGGTTGATGATGCCGCCGAACGATTTGCCCTGACCCACCGGCCAGGTCATGGGCACGCAGGGCATGCCGAGTTCGCGCTCCACCTCGTCCAGAATGTCCAGCGGGTCGCGCACCTCACGGTCCATCTTGTTGACGAAGGTGATGATGGGCGTGTCGCGCTGGCGGCAGACCTCGATCAGGCGGCGCGTCTGTGCCTCCACGCCGTTGGCCGCGTCAATCACCATCAGGGCCGAATCGACGGCGGTGAGCACGCGGTAGGTGTCTTCAGAAAAGTCTTTGTGGCCGGGCGTGTCCAGCAGGTTGATGACGTGGTCGCGGTACTGCATTTGCATGACCGAGCTGGCGACTGAGATACCACGCTGTTTCTCGATCTCCATCCAGTCGCTGGTGGCGTGGCGTGTTGCCTTGCGTGCTTTGACCGAGCCGGCAATCTGGATCGCGCCCGAGAACAGCAAGAGCTTCTCGGTCAGCGTGGTTTTACCCGCGTCAGGGTGCGAGATGATGGCAAAGGTGCGGCGGCGTTGGGTTTCGGGGGCGTAGGTCACGAGAGAAAATCCAAATCAAAGTTCAAGGTGTGCGGGGATGTCTTGGGCTTGGTGCAGCACACGCAGCACCAAAAGGTGATCGACCTGGTCGAGAAAGAGAATGACGTAAGGGAAACGCTTGACAG
>JANPNG010000184.1:0-1935 GCA_031427355.1 Hylemonella sp. | reverse complement strand
CGGCAATTTCAGCAAAGTCGGCAGGGTGTGGATGCAAATCAAGCCTGCGGCCTGCCTTGAGAATCTGGCTCGGTACGTCGTGGCCGATCAGATCGGGCAACTGGCTTGCCGCCGCCATTAACCGTGACAAATCGACGCCCGTGTCGTAGCCCATCAGGGCCAGCGCATGGACGACTTCTTCGGTGCAAACATTGCCCGAAGCGCCCGGAGCGTAAGGACAACCACCAATCCCCCCCAAAGAGGCATCAAAACGGTCAGCACCGGCATCAATGGCGGCCAAGACATTGGCCAGGCCCATGCCCCGCGTGTTGTGGAAATGCAGGGTCAGCTCGGTGTCCGGCCAGCGCGCGCGAAAGGTCTGTGTGAGCGCTGCAACCTGCGTGGGGTAGGCCATGCCGGTGGTGTCGCACAGGGTGACGCCACGCGCGCCCAACTCCTCCACATAACGGCGACACCAATCCAGCACGTTCACCACAGGCACATCACCCTCCATGGGACAACCAAAGGCGCATGACAGCGACACATTGATAGCAACCCCCGTGGCCTGCACCGCATGAACCACGTCGGCCAATCCGGCAAAGGACTGATCGCGCGTCATGCGCAGGTTAGAGAGGTTGTGGCTCTCGCTGGCCGACATCACTAGGTTGAGTTCATCGGCGCGTGACTCCACCGCACGTTCTGCACCGCGCACATTGGGTACCAGCGCGGTGTACACCACACCGGGGACACGGTGGATCTCGCGCAGCACCTGCTCCGCATCGCGCAAGGCGGGTATCGCCTTGGGGGAGACGAAGGCCGTGACTTCGATCTTCGCCAGTCCAGCATGGGACAAGGCGTTGACCAGCTCGATCTTGTGCTCGGTGGGGACAAAAACCGCCTCGGCCTGCAGGCCGTCACGCGTGCCGACCTCTTGCATGTAGATGCGGCGTCCTTGACCTTGCCAGCGCTTGGTGCTCATGCCACAACCTTTCTTGTGCGCAATTGGCTGATGGCATCTGCACTCAAGCCCAGCTCAGCCAGTACCGCATCGGTGTCGTCACCCAAGGCGGGCGCGGCGCTGCGGACCTGGCCCGGTGTTCCCATCAGCTTGGGCACGATGCCGGGCACTTCGATCTCGTGCCCATCACGGGTGGTCTGCTTCAAGATCATGTCGCGCGCTCGGAAGTGCGGGTCTTCGACAATGTCTTTGGCGGTATAGACCCGGCCTGCGGGCACTTTGGCCTTGCCCAGAGCAAGCATCACATCCGTCACGCTGCGGGTGAGCGTCCAGGTCTGGATAGCCGCATCAAGTTCCGCAACACGGCTCACACGCCCGGCATTGTTGGCCAGCGCTGGGTCGTTGCCAAGATCATCGCGCTGAATCACCTGCATCAACCGTTTGAAGATGCTGTCGCCATTGCCAGCGATCAGCACCACACCATCGCCGCAACGGTAGGCGTTAGAGGGCGCAATGCCGGGCAGGGCTGAGCCAGCCGGCTCGCGGATGGCGCCAAAAGCGCTGTACTCGGGCACCAGGCTTTCCATCACATTGAAGACCGCTTCGTTGAGCGCTACGTCGATGACCTGGCCTTGGCCACCATTGACCTTGCGATGGTAGAGCGCCATCAGCACACCGATGGTGCCGTGCAGCGCCGCCAAGGTGTCGCCAATCGAGATGCCGCAGCGCACCGGCACGCGGTCCGGCTCGCCGGTCAGGTGCCGCAAGCCACCCATGGCCTCCCCGATGGCACCAAAACCCGGCAGGTCGCGGTAAGGGCCGGTCTGGCCGTAGCCCGAGATGCGCAGCATGACCAGGCCCGGGTTGTCGCGTGAGAGCGATTCGTAGTCCATGCCCCAGCCTTCGAGCGTGCCGGGGCGGAAGTTCTCGATCAACACATCGGCCTGGGCAATCAACTGGCGGGCAATGTCCTGGCCTTCGGGGCTGCGCAAGTCCAG
>JANPNG010000183.1:0-2865 GCA_031427355.1 Hylemonella sp. | reverse complement strand
TGGTCGATGTCAACTATCCTGACCGCTCGGCGACAACTATCCTGGCCGGTGGAAGCGGGGAATGGATTCGAAGATTTATGTGGTCGAGCGAGCCTTTCGCACAGGCGGGGCATGCCCCGCCTGTGCGGCGCGGCGGCGGTAGCTCTCCACGTTCATCTCCAAAATGGTTGAGTGATGGACCAGCCGGTCGACTGCTGCCAAGGTCATGGCAGGCTCTGCAAACACCTCACCCCACTGCGAGAACGGCGTGTTGGCGGTGATGGCCAGACTCTTTCGCTCATAGCGCTCGGATATCAACTCGAACAGGACTGAGGTTTCTGCCTGGTCGCGCCGTACGTAGCTGAGGTCATCCAGAATCAGCAAATCAAAGCGGTCCAGTTTGGCCAGCTCCTGCGGCAGGCGTAAATCACGCCGCGCTGCCTGCAAGCGTTGCACCAGGTCCGAACACCGGGTGAACAGCACCCGCCGACCGGCATCAATCAAGGCATGCCCCAACGCGGACACCAAATGGCTTTTACCGACGCCAGGCGGGCCGAACAGCAGAACGTTGGCGCCCCGGTCAATCCACTCGGTGCCCTCGGTCAGGGCCATGACCTGCGCCTTGTACACACTGGGCACGGCCGAGAAGTCAAAGCTGGAGAGTCGCTTGCCAGGACTCAAGTCCGACTCATGGCGGTGGCGGTCAATCCGGCGGGCCTCGCGTTCATTGATTTCATGCTCCAGCAAGGCCTCCAGCAACCGGTGCGCGGGCCAGCCTTCGGTGTCGGACTGTGCGCACAGCCCGCCAGCCAACCGTTTGATGGTGGGCAGGCGCAAATCCGTGAGCATCATCGCCAGACGAGCCGACGTGGAGGCGGCCGTAGTTGTCGCCGGTGGCTTTGCAATTGCCGTTGTAATTGACGCCGCGCTCATAGGGCCACCTCAAACAGCTCGTCATAGGAGGCCAACGTGGGCAGCGTCACGAGCACCTGCGGCATTTCAGTCTTGGGCGGTGCCAGCAACTGGATCAAGGCGTTCAGGTCTGGTAATTGGTTCAACTCCATCAGCTGCTCGAGTTCCTGGGCAAGTTGGGCCTCATGCCCGTCAGCGGCCAGCACCAGCAAGCCGACCATCGTTTTACAGGCTTCGCGTTCCGGTCTTTGAGCAGACAGGCTATCCCAGGTCTGGCGGTACACCGCACGGGGAAAGGCCGCGTCCCGCAGCACCCAGCGGGCGAATGCGCCGGGCTTGCGTTTCAAAGCGCCCACCAAATGCCGATAGTCGATTGAGCGTCCAACGCGCTGGCCCTGTGCAGGTCTTGCCCGCGGCAGACTCACAACACATTGGCCAGCCAGCCAGCCTTCAACGTGCTGCGCATACTGGCGCACCATCAACCGGTGGCCGATGAGCTGGCTCGGCACGCTGTACAGAACGCCCTTGAGGGTGAAGATGGCGTATTTGCTGACCCGGGCAGGAATCTCCTCGAACTCGGCGGTGCGGCGCACCGGTAAGGGCTTGAGCATGGCACGCTCGGTGACCAGAGGCTTGGCAGCACGCGTGTTCATGCGCTGCACGATGGTGTCCACAAACGCTTCGTAACCAGCTCGCGTATCAAAGCTGCGACTTGCGCGCAGACGCAATGCCTGGTCCAGTGCCCTCTTCAGGGAGTTGTTGCGTGACTCGATGGAGCCGTTCTCGTTGGACTGGCCGGGGTTGCAGCGCGTGGCACGCAGCCCGTAGTGGCTGCACAGTTCTGCATACCGTTTGGTCAATTCCTCTTGTTCGACCAGATTGTTGAATGCTGCCGACAGGCTGTCGGTACGGTGCTCCTCTGGAACGCCCCCCAATGCCCACAGGGCCGCCTGCAAACCGGTGGACAGAGCCAGGAAGCTCTCGCCGCTGTCGATGACCGTAACGTGGCGCCATCCCGAATAGGCCAGTGCAAATTGGTACAGGCGGTGCGTAAACGCTACGCCTGCAATCTCCACATTGAGCTCGTCTGCCACGGTGAAGTCGGAGATGCCTTGGCGACCTGGCGGGTGCTCCTGGGCAAAGTAGACCTCCCGCTCGACTCCATACTTGGCCCGCCAAAGGCGGATGCGGCGCTGCAGGGTGCGCAGCACACTGCTGTCCCACTGACCGGGGTAGCGGCGCTGGAGTTCTTCGAGCAAGGTGACGGCGTTGAGCCGGGCATCGGTTTGCAGTAGCGCGATGACTTCGCCATCCCATACCGCACTCAACGGATCTTCTCGGGTTCGCCAGCTCCGCTGTGGGCGCTGCGAGGGCAGGCTTTGCCCGGCTTCGATGCGCCGGGCGCTTCGCTCGCTGATGCCAGCTTTGGCAGCTGACGCTACCTGGCTGAGCTTGTTGCGGTGTTGTTTGTATTTGTGCACTTGGTGGTCCGTGATTGTCTTGCCGGGCATGCCGCCTACCTCCGAATATGTGTTCGAAGGATCAACGGTAGCCCCGCCTCCCGGACCCGCCCGGTGAAGGCCTCTAACCGGCCAACATAGTTGTCGTCAACCGGCCAAGGTAATTGTCGTCAACCAGATTGGGTGCGGTATTCCCCAACCGGGCCGGGAATTGCTACACAGAACAGGGCTTTAAGGCGATGTGGTCAAAGCTTGTAAAAAAGGCCCTAAGCGAGAAAGCAATCGAGACCCGCTTCACGTTTCATGATCTGCGCGCTTACTACGTGACCCAGTACAAAGCCACGAGAGGTAGTTTGCCCGAACTACATGGAAATCCTGGAACCACAGCGCGGGTTTATGACAGAAATAAAGAGGTCAAGCGTCGAAGCCTGTAGGGTTGGAGTATTCCCACGAAGGCAACAAATTTCCCATCGCTATGTTTTGGATAGCAACGGACTTAATGAATATGGGGTGG
>JANPNG010000182.1:0-2732 GCA_031427355.1 Hylemonella sp. | reverse complement strand
TGGGGTGCTCTTGGGGGCGTGATCGGCCGCTTGGCGGGGAATTATTGGTCAGTTCCTGTCGTGGAGGGGCTTGAGGGTTCGCCTGGCTCGGATGCACTCAAACACTTCGGTGCTGCTATGGCCAGCTTTGGCTCGATCGCCTTGTTTCATCTGGTGGGCATCACGCCCGAAGCCAATCGCATCGAGGACGTGGGTGGGGATAAGCTGCCGGTGGCGCATCGCGTGGGCGAAGCGGAGATCAAGGCTCTTCAGTCGGCCTATGCAGTGACTGACGAAATCGATGTGGTGGTGTTCTCTGCTCCGCAACTCAGTTTGTACGAACTGCGTGAGCTGGCCAATTTGTGCGACGGGCGGAAGTTTATCCGCCCCTTGTTGGCCACTACCAGCCCACAGGTCAAGCCCGATGCTGACCGCATGGGGTATACCGCACGCATCGAGGCGGGTGGCGGTCAGGTGTTGTCCGGCATGTGTTTCTACCAGTCATATGCGCGCGAAATCGCCGAGGCGAATGGTTGGAAGCGACTCGCTACCAACAGTGCCAAACTCGTCAACATTCTGGGCGGCTACGGCTATGTGCCCATGCTTGCATCGATGCAACGTTGTGTCGAGGCAGCAGAAACCGGGAGACTCTCATGAAAGAAATTACAGCGCGTCATGCCATTGGAAAAGTGGTGCGCGGCATTGCCAGCGTCGCCAACGATGGCTTTTCCGCACGCTACGATCTTGACCGTGTGAACGGTGTTTTTTCAAGACCGTCGCACAAGCTGGCGGGTCAGTCCTATGTGGGAAAAATTTTGGTGCTCGACACCTCAAAAGGCGGCGTTGCAAGTGCCTGGATGCTGCATGAGATGGCTTCACGCCAGAAAATTCCACTTGCTATTGTGTTCAACACTGTGAACCCCATTCTGGTTCAGGGCGCGGCGTTCAGTGGGATGACCATGTTGGCGGGGTTTGACGAGGACATCACTGCATGGGTGCCCGATGGCGCGACGGTGGAAATCGATCCGGCTCGTAAGTCGCTGCGAGTGCTGTAGTCAGGCTTCTCTTGGCGCCAACAGCCGCTCCCACGGTTGACCCTGACCCCAGTAGCCCCAGCGCGCTGACTGGACCAGGTCGGAGGTTCAAATCCTTCTCGCGCAACCAACACAATGGCGGTATACCGCTACAGTAAACGCCCACTTCATGTGGGCGTTTTTGTTTGTAAATCAAAACACATGCCGCCTGTGAGTTGATTGTTTTCTTTTTCACCCAGGCGTTACCATCTCCAGCGGTGTAGCTAATTCGTGATTAGGAGATAGAGATGAAGATTCTCAAAAGCATCATCTGCTTCAGCTTGTTCGTGTTTCTGCTGTGCGCTAATTCACAGGCACAGTCAGACAAGCCGATCCGCATCATCGTGCCGTTTGCGGCGGGTGGGCCCACCGATGTCTTGGCCCGCGTGCTGGCGCCTAAGTTGTCTGCCTCACTCAAGCGTACCGTCATCGTGGACAACCGGGTCGGCGCCACCGGCGGCATTGGGGCGAACTATGTGGCCAAGGCCGCGCCGGATGGCGACACCCTGTTGCTGGGCACCAGCAGCATCATGGCGGCCAGTCCCAACCTCACACTCAACTTGCCCTACGACACGGTGAATGACTTCGTGCCAATCTCGCTGGTGGCCACGATTGAAAATATTTTGGTCGTTCACCCCAGCGTGTCGGCGAAATCGGTCAAAGAGCTGATCGCCTACGCCAAGGCCAATCCGGGCAAGCTCACCTACGCCACCTCGGGCATGGGCAGCACCTACCACTTGGGTGCCGAGCTGTTTGCGTCGCAAGCCGGTATCAAGCTGACGCACGTGCCCTACAAGGGCGCAGCACCGGCCATGCAAGACGTGTTGGCGGGTCATGTGGCGCTGATGTTTGACAACATTTCCTCTGCCATCCCCAACCTCAAGTCAGGGCGTGTGCGCGCCCTGGGCGTGGCCAGCCTCAAGCGTTACCCCGCGCTGCCTGATTTGCCAACGATTGCCGAAGAAGGCCTGGCAGGTTACGAGACCACCATCTGGCTCGGCCTGTTCGCCCCCGCCAAGACCCCGGCGGCGCTGGTGCAAGCCCTGGTGCGTGAGGTGCATGAGGCGGTGAACTCGACCGAGTACAAAGACAAGCTGATGTCGCTCGACATTCAACCCCGCACCAGCAGCTCCAGCGAGTTGGCTGCGTTCCTCAAAGCCGACTTGGCCAAGTGGGCGCGCGTGGTGCGCGAAGCCAATATCAAACCGGAGTGAGAGAGCGTGGGGCAGCCGCAGCGCCGGGCCGCCCCACGCCAGGCACGGCCCCCTTGGGGGGGGAAGGGAGCTACACGAAGTGAGCGACCCGTGGGGCAACATCACCAGTCAACAAGACTCAACCCCACACTCAACACCGTGCGCTGGCGGTTGTAGTCCACCAGCGAGTCGCCGTAGCCGCTGAAGAGTTGCACATGAAAGCGCAGCCCACTGTCGCGGTTGGATTGCCCGCTGTCACCCAGGGTCTTGAGCCACTCCAGACGGTACGAGCCGTTGGCCTGATCGCGCAACGAATGGCGCACGGTCAGGCCCAGGCTGTTGTCCTTGTTCAGGTGCCAGGTTCCGGCTAACTCTGCGCGCCCCACGGTGTCGCTGATTTCCGGGTTGTCGTCTTCGGAGGCGGCTTCCGGGATGCGCTGCCAGACGCGTCCCCTCACAGTGAAGCGCGTGTCTTTCTCCATGCCTG
>JANPNG010000181.1:0-2628 GCA_031427355.1 Hylemonella sp. | reverse complement strand
GGTTCTGCGTGGCCGGGTCGGTGTAAAAACTGACAGGCAGGTGCTGGCTCAGCTGCAGCGCTTCATGCACCACGGTTTGCCGGGGCGTGTGCGCGGCGTGGATGCTGAAGATGAAGTCGCAACGCGCACATGACATCACCCTCGGCATTGGCCCGGCGGGCACGGGCAAGACTTACCTGGCCGTGGCCTGCGCCATTGACGCGCTGGAGCGCAGCGCGGTGCAGCGCATTGTGCTCACGCGCCCGGCGGTGGAGGCGGGCGAGCGCCTGGGCTTTTTGCCGGGCGATCTGACGCAAAAAATCGACCCCTACCTGCGCCCGCTGTACGACGCGCTGTACGACCTGATGGGCATGGAGAAGGTGGCCAAGGCGTTTGAGCGCAACATGATCGAAATTGCCCCGCTGGCCTTTATGCGCGGGCGCACGCTGAACAACGCCTTTGTCATTCTGGACGAGGCGCAAAACACCACGCCCGAGCAGATGAAGATGTTTTTGACCCGCATCGGCTTTGGCTCCAAGGCCGTCGTGACGGGTGACGTGAGCCAGATTGACCTGCCCAAGACCCAGCTCAGTGGCCTGATTGACGCCGAGCGCGTGCTCCAGCGCGTCGATGGCATTGCGATGTGCCGCTTCACCAGCGCCGATGTGGTGCGGCATCCGCTGGTGGCGCGCATTGTGGACGCTTACGATGCCCCGGCAGGTCGTCATTCGCTACGAAAACAATAGCTTCTTACCCACATATTTAAAGGTCTATAGCCTTAAATGACACAAAATAACCTCAGTTTATCCCTGCAATTCGGCGTACTCGAAAACGCCTCAACCCACCGCGCCGCTCTGCCCCGCCACAAGGTGGCGCGGTGGATTCGCCACGCGCTGGCGGCGGACGCCGAGATCACCGTACGCATCGTCGGGGCCGAGGAGGGTCAGGCCCTGAATCGCGACTACCGCCACAAAGACTACGCCACCAATGTGCTGACGTTTGACTACGCGCAGGAGCCGGTGGTGATGGCCGACCTGGTGCTGTGTGCGCCGGTGGTGGCGCGCGAGGCGCAAGAGCAGGGCAAGACCCTGCAAGCCCATTACGCCCACCTGCTGGTGCACGGCGCGCTACACGCCCAGGGCTGGGACCATGAAACCAGCGAGGCCGATGCGCTGGAGATGGAGGCGTATGAGGTGGAGATATTGGCGGAACTGGGGTTTGACAACCCCTATGGGCGCTGAGGCTTCAGGCTGAGGGGCTCAGCACGCCATCGCCGCTTGATCCGGTGAGCGCAGCGTGCGGCTGAGCAGGATCACCGGGATCAGCCCCGCCAGCACCAGCGCCAGCGAGGGCAGCGCGGCCTCGCCCAGGCGCTCGTCACGGGCCAGCTGATACGCCACCACGGCCAACGTGTCGCTGTTGAAGGGGCGCAGCACCAGCGTGGCGGGCAACTCCTTCATCACATCGACAAACACTAACAGGGTGGCGGCCACGGTGGAGCGTTGCAGCAGCGGCCAGTGCACGCGCTGCAACAGCCCCCAATCGCCCGTGCCCAGCATGCGCGCCGAGTCGTCAAAGCTGAGCGGGATGCGCGCGTAACCGCTCTGGATGGACTGCAAGGCCACGGCACAAAAGCGCACCAGATAAGCCCACACAATGCCCAGTGAAGTGGCGGTGACGAGGTAGCCCACTTCGGTCTGCGGCCAAGTGGCCTGCAACCAGCCCACCGGCAGCAGCAAGCCCACCACGATGACCGCACCGGGCACAGCGTAGCCCAAGCCCGCCAAGCTCACCACGGCACGGGTCAGCCCATCAGGCCGACGGCGCACGCTAAAGGCCAGCAGCACGGCCAGCAGCACGGCCAGCACGGCACTGATGGCCCCTAGGCGCAGGCTGTTCACCACCCAGCCCATGAAGCGGTCCCAGGGCAGGGCCGACCAGTCGGCCAGCAGCGGGCGCAGCATGAACAGCACCGGGGCGACAAAACCCATGAGCAACGGCACACTACAGACTCCCCAAGCCAGCCACTTGAATTTGCCCTGTAGCTGCACCGGGCGCGCTTCTGCCGAGCCCATGCGCGCGCCCCGGCTCGTGACAAAGCGCAAGCGGTTTTGCGCCCGACGTTCCAGGTAGAGCAAGCCCATCACCAGCAGCAGCAAGATCAGGGCGAGCTGGGCTGCGGCCACACGGTTGTCCATGGCCAGCCAGGCTTTGTAAATGCCTGCGGTAAAGGTCTGGATGCCGAAGTAACTGGCCACGCCAAAGTCGGCTAGCGTCTCCATCAGCGCCAGCGCCACGCCGGCCGCCACGGCGGGGCGGGCCAGCGGCAGGGCCACTTCGCGGATGCGCCGTGTCATGGGCGCGCCCAGCAGGCGGGCGGCCTCCATCAGGTGCGTGGCGCGCTCGCCCAAAGCGGCGCGCGCCAGCAGGTACACATAGGGGTAGAGCGCAAACGTCATCACCCAGGCTGCGCCCACGGTGTTGCGGATTTCGGGGAAGACACGGCCTTGCAGGCCTGTGAGTTCACGCACTGTGGTTTGAAACGGTCCGCTGAACTGCAGAAAATCGGTATAAGCATAGGCCACCACGTAAGCGGGTATAGCCAGCGGCAGCAGCAAGGCCCACTCGAAAGTTTTGCGACCGGGGAAA
>JANPNG010000180.1:0-2627 GCA_031427355.1 Hylemonella sp. | reverse complement strand
CCCGACCGCGCCGAGCAGCATGGCGCCGCCGGCCTGCGGCCGAAAGACCTGGATCGCGCCTTCCTCGCCAAGCTGGGCCAGGCCTTGCTGCAGTTGCTTGGTGCGCAGCGGGTTTTTCAGCAGCACGGTCATGAACAGCTCGGGCGCAAAGAAGGGCAGGCCGGTGAATTGCAGGTTCGCGCCGTCGGTGATGGTGTCGCCCAGTTGCACGCCGCCATGCGTGGTAAAGCCGATGATGTCGCCGGCGTAGGCCTCATCGACAGCCTCGCGGCGCTGGCTGAGGAAGGTCACGACGGAAGTCGGTCGCAGCTCTTTGGAGGTGCGCTGCACCTTCAATTTCATGCCCGGCCGGTAGCGTCCCGATGCCATGCGCACGAAGGCGATGCGATCGCGGTGGTTGGCGTCCATATTGGCTTGCACCTTGAACACCACGCCGGAGAAATTCTCGTCTTCGGGCTGCACCTGCTTGACGCTGATGTCATTGTTGACGCTTAAGTGGCTGCTGCGCGCCTGCGGCGGCGGCGCCAGATCCACCAGGGCGTCCAGCACTTCCATCACGCCGAAATTGTTCACGCCCGAGCCAAAGAACACAGGCGTCTGGCGCCCGGCCAGAAACTCCGCCTTGTCCCAAGCCGGTGACGCGCCCGAGGCCAGTTCCATGCTTTCTTCGGCGCTTTCAAATTCGCCGCCGAAGCGCCCGATCAGCTTCTCGCGCTCGGACAGCGCAATGGTTTCGAAGTCCTGTGGGCGGCGCTGCGAGCCAGGCTCGAACACGCTCATGCTTTGCGTGCGCAGATTCATGATGCCGCCAAAGCGCTTGCCCTGGCCGACCGGCCAGGTCATGGGCACGCAGGGCATGCCCAGTTCGCGCTCGACCTCGTCCAAGATGTCCAGCGGCCCCTGCACCTCGCGGTCCATCTTGTTGACGAAGGTGATGATCGGCGTGTTGCGCTGGCGGCAGACTTCGATCAGGCGGCGCGTCTGCGCCTCCACGCCGTTGGCCGCGTCGATCACCATCAGGGCCGAATCGACGGCGGTGAGCACGCGGTAGGTGTCCTCAGAAAAATCTTTGTGGCCGGGCGTGTCCAGCAGGTTGATGACGTGGTCGCGGTACTGCATTTGCATGACGCTGGAGGCCACTGAGATGCCGCGTTGCTTTTCGATTTCCATCCAGTCGCTGGTGGCGTGGCGTGTGGCCTTGCGCGCCTTGACCGAGCCGGCAATCTGGATCGCGCCCGAGAACAGCAAGAGCTTCTCGGTCAGCGTGGTTTTACCCGCGTCGGGGTGCGAGATGATGGCAAAGGTGCGGCGGCGTTGGGTTTCGGGGGCGTAGGTCACGGGAGGAGATCCAAATCAAAGTTCAAGGTGTGCGGGGATGTCTTGGGCTTGGTGCAGCACACGCAGCACCGTAATGTGATCGCCTTGGTCGAGAAAGAGAATGACGTAAGGGAAACGCTTGACAGGCCAACTGCGCAATCCCGGCATTCTGAGCAAAAAGCCATAACGGGGTGAACCGGTGCGCGGATGCTGTCGCAAGTGAAGAAGTTCTGCATCAACGGTGCTGGCAAATTCAGCCACCATGTGGGGGGCTTCGCGCCGGTAGTACGCGCGCGCATCCGTCAGGTCGCGCATAGCGCGACGTTGCACAACCAGCCGTTTCATGCGGCGCGTTGCCCGGATGTGGGTACGCCTGACTCGGTTAAGAATGCTTCACGCAAGTCGTCCCAATCGCCTGCCGGGCCTGAGGCCAAGCCTTCTTCGATCAAGGCTTTGAAGCGCTCCTCTTGTGCTCGCTCTTCATCGCGCCGCACCAGATCGCGCATGTACTCGCTGGTCGAGCTGTAGCTACGCGCCTTGACGCGTTCGTCCACGAAGACTTTGAGGTCTTCGGTCAATGAGATGTTCATGGTGACAGTGGTCATGGCCCGATTTTAGCGTTGCTTGGCAAAGATTGCCAAAACAAACACTACCGATCCAAGACCGCCTGGCTCCCCGCTACGCGACCAAACACGATGGCGCGCAGCATGGCGACGGCATTCGGGGCGGTGCCGTGGAAGTGGCCGGTGATTTCTCCGGCGGCGTAGAGGCCGGGGATGGGACCATTGACACCCAGCACTTCAGCGTTCGGGTTGGTGGCGATGCCACCGAAGGTGTAGGCCACGGCGCCGATCAAGGGCCAGGCGAGGTAGGGCGGCTGCGTGATGGGGCATGCCCAGTTGGACTTGGGTGGCGCGTAGCCGGGGGCAGTTTGGATGCCGTCGGTGTGGGTGGCGTCGAAGTGGGCGGTGTCGGCAGTCGCTGCCGCGTTGTAGGCGTTTACCGTGGCTTGCAGGCGCTCGGCGGGGATGCCGAGCAGCGCGGCCAACTCCGCTATCGAATCGGCACGGATGGGGGCGACTTCGGAGCGGATGGCGCGCTCGTAATTCGGGATGTCGAGCAAGCGGCTGTCCAAAATGGCATAGGCCTGGTGGCCGGGCAGGGCCATCTGGATGTGGCGCGCAAAGGTCTCCCAGGTTTCATGCACCAGGCCCGCGCCTTCGTCAAAAAACCGGTCACCGTTTTGATCCACCACGATGCCGTAGGGATAGACCAGTACCACTGGGGCCGGGCCGCTGCTGCGTGCGTCT
>JANPNG010000179.1:0-1721 GCA_031427355.1 Hylemonella sp. | reverse complement strand
GGCCGGCCTGCAACGCGGCCAGCGCGGCGGCCTGGCCGGCGCCCAGGGCGGTGACTTGGGTGATGGCCGACACGGCCAGCGGGGGGATGGTCGGGGTGCTTGTGGTCATGGCTGCGGGCTGAGTCTTGGGGGCAGGGCGGTCGCCAGTGTCACCGCTTGCAGGCTGGCGGCGCTGCAGCGTTGCAGCAGCGGCGGCAGCACGTCCAGCAGCACGGCGCGGCCGGCGCCTGGCCCACTGGCGGCCGCGCTGCGGCGGGCGTTGCCGTCATGCAGCAGCAAGATGTCGCCAGCGGTCAGGCCGTGGCTGAGCCTGTCCAGCACGCGGGCGGGGTCGGCGTCGCGGGTGTCGAAGCCGCGCCGCGTCCAGCTGACCAAGTGCAGGTTCAAACGGTGCAGCAGCGGGTCGAGCAGCGGGTTGCGCAGGCCGGCCGGCGCGCGAAAGGCGATGGGCGCACAACCGCTCAAGTCGGCCAGCAGGGCTTGCGCGTCGGCAATTTCGCGCGCCATGGCCTGCGGGCCCATCAGTGAAAAATGGTGGCGGTGGTGGTTGCTGTGGTTCTGCACGCTGTGGCCGGCAGCGGCCATGCGGCGCAGCAGCGCCGGGTGGCGGCGGGCCCTCGATACGGAATGCACGAATGTCCCGCACCGATGGCGGAAACCACGATTGCGACTTGAGCGACTGAATGGCCACAAAGAGTTGCGCCATATTTTCGTCGTCGGTCACGTACAAACTGCCTTGCACGCGCCGGAATCCATACTGAGCCAGCGTGACGCCAATTTCGGCATACGCCTGCGACACCCCTTTTGGGTGATGCTGTTCGGTATCCGCCACCACCAGGTCAAATGCGATGGCGTACATTAAGCGGCCTTCGGATCATCGTTTACGTGGGTCAGGCGGTACTCGGCTTTCTCGCCGGTCTCCACCAGCACAACTTCAACCATCCAATCGCCATCGTCCAATTGGCGAAGCGGTTGACCAACTTCGTATTTGGGGCCAAATGCGCCAAAGCTCTTGATTTTTCCGACCGGCACGGGCGGTGCTGTCATAACAGCCTGCATGGCGTCTCTCCTTATTGGTGGGTTTGATGCGTATTCCCACAGTTCAGATTATATACAAATGGGAATAATCGCGCAATTTTAGCCGCTAAAATTTGCCTAATTATTCCACCTTGGCGCTGTGCCTGGAGATAGCCTCAGACACCGTTTCGCCTTCACGCAGGTCGAACAGCCGACGGGCGTTCGTGGTGGTGATGATGAGAGGGATGTCCACGCTGGGGCCTTCGTCGTCCAGGAATGCCGGTTCTTCCCGAGCCTGCCCGTCGGCCAGGTCAGGCTCTGGTTTCATCGCCTCGGAAACGACGTCGGTATCCAGGACGATCATTCAAACCTCAACGGCTCGGCCAGCGTCTTGTCCCGCACCCGGTCAAAGACCGCGAAGTCCTCATTGGTCAGCCCGATCTTGCGGCCAAGGGAAGCCAGCGCATCGCCAAGGCGGATGCGCTTCTCCGGTTTGACAACGGTCGCCAAAATCTCGCGCACCTCCGCTTCTGTGCTGCGGCCGTGTTGAGCGGCCAGCATGCGCAAGGCACGGTGCACCTCGTCTGGTGCGTTTCTCACTGTCAGAATGGCCATAGTCAAAACCTCTTAGCTGCATTCGATGACGTCAATAATCCGCAAACACCTCGACCCCCACCCCGAAGCGTCCTGCCAGCGCTCGCGCA
>JANPNG010000178.1:0-8166 GCA_031427355.1 Hylemonella sp. | reverse complement strand
GCCGCTGCGCTGCTGCCTTGAGCGGGCCAGCGCGGCCTGAATCACGCTGAGCTTGGAATTTGTCGCCTCTCTTTCAGGTATTTTAGGCTTCAACCCCTTTGTTTTCTGGCGCTGTAAGCTATGAAGTTGATAGCGATCTCTAGCGGTGTCCGCCTGACCTTGTGACCAGGCATCCCAGCCTGTGGCGCTGCTGGTGACGTTTTCCAGCGTGATGCAATCCACCGGGCACACCGGCAAGCACAGCGCACAGCCCGTGCAGTAGGGCTCGATCACGGTGTGCATCACCTTGTTGCTGCCCACAATCGCGTCCGTCGGGCAGACCGGCAGACACAGGGTGCAGCCGATGCACCAGTTTTCGTCAATCACGGCCACGCTGCGTGGTGCTTCCAGACCAAAGTCCGGGTTCAGAGGGATGACAGGCTGCCCCGTGATCTGGGACAGCCTTGTGATGCCTTGCTCGCCGCCGGGTGGGCACTGGTTGATGGCGGCTGCGCCTGTGGCCACCGCCTGCGCATAGCCTGCGCAGTCCGGGTAGCCACAGCGGGTGCACTGGGTCTGGGGCAGGGCGGCGAGAATCTGCTCAGCCAGTGCGGACGGCATGTCGCTACGCTTAGCTTACTTTTGGGCAGCCGGTTTTTTAGCAACGGTTTTGACGACCGCTTTGGCCGTCGTTTTAGTAGCCACTTTAGTCGTGGTTTTGGTCGCTGTTTTCGCGACTTTTTTAGCCACGACAGGCGCGGCTTTAGGGCCAGCAACCCATGTCGTGACCGGTGTCTCAACCACACGCGGGGCGACGGGGGCTGGCACACGAACAGCCACAGGAGCTGCAATGGGTGCTGCCACGACGGGAACGGGAGCCGGTGCAGCCTTGGGCTGATGCGCCAGGATGAAGGACTTCACCTCCGGGTACACCAACTCTCGCCAGCGCTTGCCCGAGAAGATGCCGTAATGCCCAGCGCCTTTGGCTTCAAAGTGTTTTTGCAAACGAGATGGCACGCCGCTGCAAATGGCGTGCACGGATTCGGTTTGGCCCGAACCCGAAATGTCATCCAACTCACCCTCGACCGAGAACAGCGCAGTGGTCTTGATGTCTTGCGGTTTGACCAGCTCTAACTCGCCGTCTACGCCCTTGACCTCCCACGTGCCCTTGAGCAGGCTGAACTCTTGGAAAACCACTTTGATGGTTTCCAGGTAGTAGTTGGCGTCCATGTCCAGCACCGCGTTGTACTCGTCGTAAAACTTGCGGTGCGCTTCGGTGTTGGTGTCGTCACCCTTGAGCAGGTCTTCAAAGAAGTCGTAGTGGCTCTTGGCGTGGCTGCTCGGGTTCATGGCGACAAAGCCGGAGTGCTGCAAAAATCCGGGGTAAACACGACGGCCTGCGCCGGGGAAGTTGTTGGGCACGCGGAAGATGACGTTGTTTTCGAACCATTCATGGCTCTTGCTCATGGCCAGGTTGTTCACCGCCGTGGGCGACTTGCGCGCGTCAATCGGTCCGCCCATCATGGTCATGCTCAAGGGCGTGGTCTCGCCCCGGCTGGCCATGAGCGACACCGCAGCCAGCACCGGCACCGTGGGTTGGCATACGCTCATGACGTGACAATTCTCACCTGTTTTCTGCAAATGGCGAATGAACTCCTGCACGTAGTTGACGTAGTCGTCCAGGTGAAAGGTGCCTTCGCTCAGCGGCACAATGCGGGCATTTTTCCAGTCGGTGACAAAGACCTTGTGGTCTTTGAGCATGGTTTTGACGGTATCGCGCAAGAGCGTGGCGTAGTGGCCGGAGAGCGGTGCAACGATCAAGACAGTAGGCTGCGCCTTGAGCTTGTCCAGCGTGGCGGCATCGTCCGAGTAACGCTTGAAGCGCAGCAACTTGCAAAACGGCTTGTCGATCTCCACCCGTTCGTGTACGGCTACTTCCACATCTTCCACATCCACGGTGCGGATGCCAAATTCTGGTTTCTCGTAGTCCTTGCCCAAGCGGTGCATGAGCGCGTAGCCGGCAGACATGCGCTGTGCCAACGGCATCTGGCTGACGGGCGACTGGGGGTTGTTCAGAACCTTGGACGCGGTTTGCGCCAGACTGACAAATGGCTCCATTAAGGAGCGTTGGGATTCATAAAGTTGGTACCACATGATGAAATCATCCTTGTTAAATTGCTGCACTGCAATATAACAGTTGTTGACAGTGTAGGTTGAGGTGAGTAGCCTAATTAAAGTGGTTCTTTACGGTGCTTCTTACATGATCTTTGAGCTATGTCAAAGAAAGTATCCCGCCTCGTGTGTATTGTCAGGACACCCTTGACGGAGTTGTAAGGGAGACGGTTGTTAGTCAACTTTAAAAAAGGCAGGTTCACCATGAAAAACTTGAAAATTCCACTGTTGCTTCTTGGCTTGGTATTCGCAGGCACGACGGGCATTGCCAACGCGCAAACCGCACCGGTAACTCGTGCCCAGGTCAAGATAGAACGCGCCGAGTTCATGAAATCGCACCACTGGGACTCCGCCAGCGAAACCTGGGTCGTACATCCCGGTTATGAGGCACCAGACAGCATGAAAACACGCGCTCAGATCAAGTCAGAACGCGACGAGTTCATGAAAAATAACCGCTGGGATGCAGCCAAGGAGCAATGGGTTCCCTTGAAAGGGCAACCAAAGGGTACGCTGACGCGCGAACAGGTCAAGGCCGAAAGGGCGGCCTTTGTTCGCACCTACGTTTGGGACTCTGCTCAGGAAGTTTGGGTTGAGAAGAAAAAATAGGGCCAGCTAGTTAGCAGCTCAATAGCCAAGGCCGACAGTTCTTCAGAGAGCGTCGGCCTTTCGGGTCAATGCACCGACTTACATCACCTTGGCAATCGCCTGGCAGACATAGCCGATGTTGTGACTGTTGAGCGCGGCCACGCACATGCGGCCGGTGTCGGTGCCATAGACGGCGAACTCATTGCGCAGTCGCACCATTTGCTCTTTGGCTAGGCCGGAGTAGCTGAACATGCCGATCTGGCTGGTGATGAAGCTCATGTCTTGCTTAACGCCAGCCGCTTTAAGACCGTCCACCAGGTTCTGGCGCATGACCTTGATGCGCACGCGCATCTCGCCCAGCTCGCGCTCCCACAGGGCGCGCCACTCGGGGTTGCCCAGCACGGCCGCCACCACCGCACCACCATGGATGGGCGGGTTGGAGTAGTTGGTGCGGATCACGATTTTGAGCTGGCTCAGGACTCGATCAGCTTCGTCCTTGTTCGGGCACAGCACGCTCAGAGCGCCCACGCGCTCGCCGTACAGGCTGAAACTCTTGGAGAACGAGGTGGAGACAAAGAAGTCCAGCTTGGAGGCGACAAACTTGCCGATCACGGCCCCGTCTTCCTGAATGCCATTGCCAAAGCCCTGGTAAGCCATGTCAAGGAAAGGCACGAGGTTCTTGGCCTTGATAGCGGCAATCACCTGGTCCCACTGCGCAGCGGTGATGTCATAGCCCGTGGGGTTGTGGCAGCAGGCGTGCAGCAGGATGATGGTGCCTGAGGGCGCGGCGCTGATGTCGGCCAGCATGCCGTCAAAATCGATACCGCGCTTGACTGCGTCGTAATAGCGGTAGCTCTCCACCGTGAAGCCCGCGCTGGTGAACAGGGCGCGGTGGTTCTCCCAGCTCGGGTCAGAGATCAAAATCTTGGCACTGGGGTTGAGCTTCTTCAGGAAGTCGGCCCCAATCTTCAAACCGCCCGTGCCGCCAATGCCCTGCACTGTGGCCACCCGTCCGGACTTGACTGGCTCGGAGTCCGCACCAAACACCAGGGCTTTAACCGCCGCGTCATAGGCGGCAATGCCATCGATGGGCAGATAGCCGCGTGCGGTGGGTTTTTCCATCATGGCTTTTTCAGCGGCCTGCACGCATTGCAGCAGCGGCAGCTTGCCGTTGTCATCAAAATAAACGCCCACGCCGAGGTTGACCTTGTTGGGGTTGGTGTCAGCGTTGAATTGCTCAATTAAACCCAAAATCGGGTCACGCGGGGCCATTTCGACGGCAGAAAAGAGAGACATGAGAAAAGGTCCTGAAGATAGAGTCTGAAAAATAGGAAGTATCGGAATGAGGTCTCAGAGGAAGCACGAGTATTTTACCGGCTGGAGCCCGCCCAGGGCGCTCTGTGCTGCTCTGACCCGCACGTGTACATCAACCTGGTCGGCACGCACTACTAGCGTCTGAAAGCGAAAATTTGCGCCGTTCTTTGCACGCCGTCGTGATAGCGACTTTCGGTCGCCGCACCTTCACACAAGCACAGCGCGTCGCCCACTTGCAGTTGCGGCGTCACGGACATTAAAAAGTCATTGGGTTCAGTGCCGTAGGCGAAGCCGACTTCGGCGTAGCGTGCGTCCCAGTAGGCGGGCAGGTGGTTATTGTCCTTGCCGGCTATACGGTCGGTCATTGAAGTGATGGGTTTCATGGGGCTGGCTTCAGTCTCGTGTGATGCCGGATTCTTTAACGATTTTGGTCATCAACTCGCGGTCGGTCAGAAATAGTTTGTTGAAGCCGTCCACGCTCAGCTGTGTTGATTCAAGGCCAAGTTGTTGCAGGCGTTCGCGCACCTCTTTGATAGCGATGACTTTGTTGACGGCGGCGTTGATTTTTTCAACCACGGCGAGCGGCGTGTTGGCTGGTGCCAGCAGGCCGAACCATGACTCAAAGCCATAGCCTGGCAAGCCTGATTCGTTGAGCGTGGCGATCTGGGGCAGCAGGGCGGAGCGCTTGGCGGCGGTGATGCCGATGACGCGCAAGCGCGCGTCTTGCAGGTACACGCCAATGCCCGCCGTGGGCACGATGACCGCATGGCCGCGTCCGCCTGACACGTCATTGGCGGCCTCTTGCGTGCCCTTGTAGGGCACATGCACCATGTCAATTTGCGCGCGGCGTGCCAGGTAGGCCATGGCCAGGTGGGTAGAGCTGCTCACCCCGGCGGAGTTGTAGTTGAGCGTGCCGGGTTTGGCCTTGGCGTATTGGATCAAATCACCTACGGTTTTGATGGGCAGCGCGGCGTTGACCATGAGGACGTAGCTTTGGTTGCCGATGTTGGCCACGGCTGATGTGCCAATGGCCCCGCCTGCGCCAGCCTTGTTCTCAATGATCCAGTTTTGCCCCAGCTCGCGGCTGAGTTCGTGCTGGATGGCGCGGGCGGGCATCTCGCGTGCGCCACCGGGGGCAAAGGGTACGCTGATGCGCGACACTGTCGCGCCCGCTTGGGCCCAGGCCGGTTCGCTCAAGGCTACGGTTGCGCCTGCAACGATGAGCTGGCGGCGATTGAGTTGATGATTAAGGTGGGGCATGGCTTGTGGTTTAAAGAAACCGCGTTGCATCGTCAAACAACTCGTCCACGGCATAGGCTCGGGGGATCAAGCCTTGCTGGTAGGAGTAGCGAATCAGCAGGTCTAGCGAGCGGCGGTTGGCCTCCACACCAAAGGGTGTGAGGTCGAGCGCGTTGCCCGCCTGCGGGCTGGCCAGTTGCTTGCTTTGCAGCATGAGGTCATAGACCTCGCGCAGGAGGCGCGGGTGCGTGTGACAAAGCTCTAGGTTGACCGCCACCATGTGGTTGATGGGCAGCATTTGGTGGCGCTGACTCCAGGCCAGGGCGGCGGTGTGGGGCTCGGGGATCACGCTTTGCAGCCGGGGGTCGTCGGGCAGGTCAGTGCCGATGATGGCCGCATCCAGCTCACCGGCCAGCAGCATGTCCACCGCCTTGGAGTTTTTAGGGGCGCGGATGAAGCCGGGCGGGTCGGGGAATTCGGCCAGGTGGCCGTCTTCAAACGTCACCCATTGGATGTCGCGCAGGTTCACACCGTATTCATTGGCCAGTACGCCGCGCACCCAGGTCACCGTGGTCTGCGCGTGGGCGCGAATGCCGATGCGCTTGCCGCGCAGGTCTTGCACGCGCACAGGCGCACGTTCGGCGTTGTAAACCAGACAGCGGTGTTGGAAGCGCCCTGCGCCGATGACGGCTGGCATCAAGGTGAGTGGCTTGCCATAGGCTTTGGCTTGGAGAAATGTGACCAGGGCCAGCTCGGCCAGATCGAACTCCAGGTTGCGCACCACGCGTTTGAAGGCGCGGTTGGGGACCTTGACATCGGCAAAATCAAAGGTGAAGTTGGGTGAGCTCAGGCGGCCGTCTCTGAGTGCACGGGTGTTGGCGTAGTCGCCCAGCAGGGTTTTCAGTGGGGGGGGGTGCTGTGCTCATGCATTCACCTGGGCTTCAGTGGTCGTTGAGTTCGTCAAAGCTGGGTTGGTCAAAGCGGGGTAGAGCGCGTGTGCCGTGCGGGAAAAAATCCATGCCTGCTCATCCGTCGTGAGCGATTGGGTGGCTTCTTGCGCTTCTTGGAGCAACTGTTTCAAGCTGTCGCCAGAGGCCGGAAAGTTAGAACCCCAGGCGATGCGATGCGCACCAAAACAATCGACCACCGCCCGGCAGAAACTGGCCTGTGTGGCCAGGCACTGAGCCGACTCACGCACATTGTGGGTGGTGAGTTTGAAGTGCAAATTGCGGTGCCGTGCCAGTGCAAACAGTGCCTGGGCTTGTGTGTAGGGTGGCCCATCGTCCAGCACCGGGCGGGCGAAGTGATCGAGCAAGACCCTGGCCTCGGGAAAACGGGTCAGCAGTCCGTCTAGCTGGGGCAGGCCGTCTGCACGGATTTGCACACAGATGGGGATGCGCTGTTCGCTGATGTAGGCCCAGGCCGGGAAGGCACGCGGGTCGTCCAGGCGCGTGCTGTGGTCAGCGGCCGTATGCCCAGCAATGAAAACCCGCAGCCCGCTCAAGCCCGCCTCACGCCAGTGGCGAATGCGTTCCAGAGCGTTGTCGCTGAGCAAGTCCACCGAGTACACGCCGACGAATTGCTGGGGGTGGGCGCGCACGGCCTCCACCACATAGCTGTTGTCATGGCCATAGCAGGTTGAGGTCTGCACCAGCACCGATTTGGCCACACCGGCTTCCGCCATGACAGCAAGCATGCCCTGTGCATTGACTGGGCGTTCTTTTGACCAATCGGATTGCTTGCCCCCCATGGGTGCCAGGGGAAAACGTGCAGCATCGTCAGCGATGACGTGGCTATGAATATCGACGATGGGCAGGGAGAGGGGGAAGGGCATGGAAGACCTCTGAAAATTAAAGGCTAAAAACAGAGGCTGTTGGTCCGGCGTCATCCCTTCGGGGCGTGAGGCGGAAGAGGTTGAAAGTACTTTATCACTGGAACAACTACGGAAATGGGTCAGGTCGCGTACCGATCCCCTGCGCTAAGATCATCCGACCCACCAAGGAACCCAAGATGAAACTCCAACAGTCTGCTTTTAAATCGATAACAAGCCGCTCGGCCATGACGCTGCTGGCATGGGCCGTGACGACGTGTTCAACCGTCGTGCTGGCGCAAAGCGCATCACCCACCCACCCATTCCCCAGCAAGCCGGTGCGCATTGTCGTGCCGCAAACCCCGGGTGGCGCATCGGATGCACTGGCCCGCATCGTCGGTCAAAAATTGACCGAGAAATGGGGCCAAGCCGTGGTGGTGGAAAACCGGGCGGGCGCGGGCGGCAACATCGGCATGGACGTGGTGGCCAAGGCCCCGGCGGATGGCTACACGCTCTTGATGTCCTACGTGGGTTCACACGCCATCAACGTCAGCATTTATAAAAAACTGCCTTTCGATCCTGAGGCCGATTTTGCCGCCGTGGCCACGCTGGCCAACGTGCCTTTTGTCGCAGCGGCCAACGCCAAGTTGCCCGTGAGCAATATGAAGGAGCTGGCGGCTTACGCGGCCAAGAACCCGGTGTCGTTTGGCTCGGCGGGCAATGGCTCGGTGAATCACTTGCTGGGGGAGATGTTCAACGCCTACAGCGCTGCCAGCACGCCCCAAGGTGCGACTGCGCCGAAGATGTTGCATGTGCCCTACAAGGGCGCAGCCCCTGCGCTGACCGACCTCATTTCCGGGCAAATCCAGTTGGTGTTCACCAGTCTGCCTTCTATCGTGCAACACATTCGTGCCGGCACGGTCAAAGGGCTGGCGGTGACGGGTTCCAAGCGTGCGGTGGCGTTCAAAGACATCCCCACCATTGCCGAGTCGGGCTACCCTGGCTTTGTCATCAACCCGTGGTTTGGCCTGTTTGCGCCCAAAGGCACACCGGTGGCGGTGGTGCGG
>JANPNG010000177.1:0-2340 GCA_031427355.1 Hylemonella sp. | reverse complement strand
GGTGGGCCGGGGCTACAGCTTCGAGCGCCGACGCGCCATTGTTGCGGCGGGCGGCTTTTCGCGTGAGGCCTATGCCGAGCTGGCCGAACTGGGCCTGTGCGGGCTCTACATCACTGAGGAAGACGGCGGCATGGGCATGGGGCCGATTGAAGGCATGGTGGTGATGGAAGAGCTGGGGCGTGGCATCGTGCTGGAGCCACTGGCGCAAACGCTGATTTCAAGCGGCGTGCTGTCGGGCTACGCCCCCACCGAACTCAAGTCCGCTTGGTTGCCACGCGTGGCAAGCGGCGAAGCACTGGTCGTACTGGCGTATCAAGAGAAAAAATCCCGTTTTCAACTCGGTGTTTGCGAGGCAAAAGCCACTCAAATGACCGCAGGATATGCGCTAGAAGCTATCAAAACCATAGTACCTTGCGGTGACCAGGCAGACGCCTTCATCGTCCCCGCCCGACTGAACGGCCAGATCGCCCTGTTCTTGGTCGAGCGCAGTGCCCGTGGTGTCAGCACACACAGCTACGGCACGCAAGACGGCAGCCGCGCTGCTGACATCACGCTGAGCAACGCGCCCGCACAGCTCATCACAACAAACGGTCTAGAAGCGTTGGAACACGCCGTGGACATCGGCATCGCCGCCCCCTGCGCCCAAGCCGTGGGCGTGATGGACATGATGATGGCAGCCACCGCGGACTACATGAACACACGCAAACAGTTCGGCGTGACCATCGCCAGCTTTCAGGCCCTGCGCCATCGCGTGGCCGACATGAAGATGCAACTGGAGCTGGCCCGCTCCATGAGCTACTACGCCAGTCTCAAACTCAACGCCCCTGCCGATGAGCGCCGCCGTGCCCTGGCACGCGCCAAGGTACAACTTGGCCAATCCATGCGCCTTATCGGCCAACAAGCGGTGCAACTGCACGGCGGCATCGGCGTGACGGACGAGCTGATCGTGAGCCACTACTTCAAGACACTGACGCAGATGGAGATGATGTTTGGCGACACGGCGCACCACTTGGGCGAAGTGTCGGCACGGATGCAGGAGACGGCTGGGGTGTTTGCCTGAAGGTTTGCGGAAACAGTACGCTTACTTGGCCACCGCTTCCAACATCCCGGTCAACAGGGGGGCGGCCAGGGCAACGGCTTTTTCGATCTCAGGGGCGGGATACAGCACCTGCATGTAGC
The DNA here is from genome assembly GCA_031427355.1 of Hylemonella sp. GTDB lineage: Bacteria > Pseudomonadota > Gammaproteobacteria > Burkholderiales > Burkholderiaceae_C > CANCDA01. The sequence continues at coordinate 1,161 of JANPNG010000177.1, read as the reverse complement.
GGGGGTGGAGCATCGAGATTTCGGTCTTGCCCTGCTTGGAGTAAACGCCCAAATTTCCACAGGGAAGCAAGGCACTCAGGTGCAGACCCAAGGGCCAAAGAATCTGGCCCACGGCGGGGATGCAGACCTTGACCATCGTGACCTCCCCACCCTTGGCCTTACTGTCACCCATGTACAGCCATTTTTTCTCCTGCGCGTAGGCCTTGACAGCGTCCACCACCTCTTCGGGCAACTTATCCGTGGTCGTGACAAGAATCATCGGGGCAGTGGCTGTTGATGATGGCATCGGCGTCAATGTTTGGGCCATGGTGGCCAGCGGAGTGGCAAGCAACACGCCGCAGGCAAGCCAGCAGGAAATCGAAGTTTTCATAAAATCTCTCGTATTAAAAGATATGAATTCTGACTCAAATAGCCCCCGAAGTTGTGGCTCACCCATCGGGTCCAAATAGGCTGATCGATCTACTTCAAAATTCCCAATAGATTTGAAAAGCCGTCCGTCCAGGGCTTGAACCCAGGGCGTGGTGTCAACTGCTCGCCCCCTTGCAGGCCCGCAGGCAAATGGGTCGCTTGTTGGGCCGACATGAACAGCACCCAGTCTGAGTTGCGGCAATAGGCGTCGTCATCTTTGGGCTCTAGCGAATACAGCACGGCAGTTTGACCGAAGTGTTGTGCGGCGGCGGCCATCACGGGTTTTAAGTCCAGGTAATGGTTGGTGATGTGCACCGCCAGCAGGCCATCGGGTTTCAGATGACCCAGGTAAGTTTTCATAGCCTCCAGCGTCAGCAAATGCGCGGGGATGGAGTCGCCCGAGAAGGCGTCCATGGCGAGCAGGTCGAACTGTTGCGGGGCCTCACGCTCCAGCATCAGGCGACCATCGCCCAGCACCGGGGTAATGCGTGCCGGGCTGTCGGCGAGAAAGGTGAACTCACTGCGGGCCAAGTCCAGCACTTGCTCATTGATCTCGTAGATGCGCAGCTCGTCGCCCACCCGGCCATACGTCGCCAGCGTGCCCGCGCCCAAGCCCACCACGCCGAGTTTGAAGGGCTGGCCTTGCTGCAAGCTGCGGATGGCACGGCCAATGCCCGAGGGTTCGCAGTAGTAGGCGGTGGGCTGTTTGCGTTGCGCAGCGGCCATGAACTGCTCGCCGTGGTTGATGCGGCC
>JANPNG010000176.1:0-3450 GCA_031427355.1 Hylemonella sp. | reverse complement strand
GGAGAAGGAGGTTGGCAGATTGGAAACAGGGCTGGATTGTCCGCCGGGACGCCCTTTGGACGGCTTTCGCCCACAAGTTGAGAGTGAAATATGCCTCAAGTCCCCGTCGATATTCAATAGTTTGCTATCAAATATGGGGTGGTTCAGGGAGACTTGGATGTGGGCTCACCGTGAAAGAAGATGGACTTTTTGACCCAACACACGTAAGCCTCTTCAATCCTCGGGCTATAGTGCAAAAACAAATCTGCTGACGCAAGTGATCCAACATCCGGGTTACCTTTGAAATCGGCCTATTAGTTTTCCCGAAATTGTTATGACTTTTCGCGAGTGGAAGTTGCACGCACGGGTGCAACAGTAGGGGAAAAAGTTGAATGTGTCCAGCGATTTTTGAATGGGCCACGGGTTCACCGAATATTTACCCCGAAACTTTAGTATGAAGAAGGCTAATACCAAAGACGATGAAATGCGGGCGGAATATTCACGTGCTGAACTGGGGCCATTGGTACGGGGCAAATATGCGGCACAGTACGCGAAGGCAACGAACGTTGTTGTGATTGATCCTGCTCTGACCAAAGCATTTCCGAATAACGAGGCCGTTAACGATGCCTTGCGTAGTTTGCTGGCTGTAGCCACTGCCGCTACTGGCATAAAGAGCAGCCCAATTCGGAAACCACGCAAGCGCGTCGCCGCGTAACTCGGACGCTGACCCTCTTCTACGCACGGACAGAACTTATGAAGCCCACTCCACTATGCTGGACAGTGCCAAGTTCTCGCAGAGATTCAGTCAGTTTCTTTGATCAACCGCAGGGTTGACAATTCCGTTGCCAAGTCAATCCAACGCTCCATCAGGAGCTTCATGCGCTCGTAGTTCTTGAGCTGCTTGCGCACCGCAGGCAAATCCTCCTTCTTGACGAACTTGCTGCTGCTCTTTCCCTTGCGCGTGTAGCTCACCTGGTAGTACGGACCGTGCTTTACGGGTGGCGTGGCTTTGCAGCGGCATCCTGTCTTGCCGCATACGTTGTACTGCGTCGACAAGCTCCCTGGACGCATGTCACCAATGGCTGACAGCTCCAGCTTGGTCTTCTCTATCTGTCTCTCCAGCGTTGCCGCTCGGCGTGTGCTCATGGCAAGAAATCTCTCTTGATTTGATGACGAAAGTATAGTGATATTTGTCCGATAGCTTTATAGTGCTACCGGAATATAACTACTATCAATTTAGCCTATGTCGCTTTGGAATCACTGGCTCCATGCCGTTCAAGAGTTGCGCCCTGCCTGCACTCGCACTCGTACTTTTCTATGGATGCTGCTGGCCTTGGCCGGCCTGTGCAGTCGTGCCGACAACGTCGGCGTTACCAGCTTCGTGCGTGTGTTGAACTTCGGCCCCAAGGCCTACCACCGCTTCTTGCACCTGTTTCACAGCGATGCGCTGGACTTGGATGTGCTGACCTCTTGCTGGGCACGCTTGTGTCTGAAGTTGTTTCGCCCGTTTGAGGTCGGACAGCGTCTGGTGTTGCTGGCCGATGGCATCAAGGCCCCAAAGGAGGGCAAGCGCATGCCGGGTGTAAAGATGTTGCACCAGCAGTCGGCCTCCAACACCAAACCCGAGTACATCATGGGGCACTCGCTGCAAGCCATCTCCATGCTGGTGCACTCTGCTGCCGGGCAGGTGGCGGCTGTGCCCCTTACCTCGCGCATTCACGAGGGCCTGGTGTTCTCAAACCGGGACACGTCTACGCTGCTGGACAAGTTGGTGGCGTTGCTGATGCGCATCGCTGGCTGTATTGACCGCCAGGTACTGCTGGTCGCCGACGCCTACTACGCCAGTGGCAAGGTCATCACGCCACTGCTGAAGCAGGGTCATCACCTGATTTCCCGAGCCAAGAGCAATGCTGTGGCTTACCTGCCTGTTCCCGGGCCACAACGTCGGGGCAAGGGCAGGCCTCGCATCTATGGCGATAAAGTCCGGCTTAAAGACTTGGCCGCCGACGACAGCGCTTTCGCCAGCGCACCAAGTCCGGTCTATGGCGAGAGCAACGTCACATTGCGATATCGCGTGCTGGATTTGGTGTGGCGTCCGGTGGGACGCACGGTGCGTTTTGTGATCGTGCACCATCCACAGCGCGGAACCATCTTCTTGTTGTGCACCGACCTGACGCTGGAACCTTTGCAGATACTCACGCTTTACGGCTATCGCTTCAAGATCGAGCTGGGCTTTCGTCAAGCCGTGCATGTTATGGGTGCCTATGCCTATCATTTTTGGATGGCAGACATGAAGCCCATTCGGCGCGGCAGTGGCGATCAATACCTGCATCGCACTTCAGACGACTATCGCGCCGGCGTGCGCCGCAAGCTGCGGGCCTATCACACCCATGTGCAGCTCGGTGCCATTGCGCAAGGACTATTGCAACACTTGGCGATCAATCACACCGCAGAGGTTTGGCGTGGTTTTTGGAGTTGGCTGCGCACCATGAATCCGGCCATGCCGCCATCCGAGTTGGTGGTCGCAAACGCCCTGCGCACGGGGCTTCCAGCATTTTTTGCGGTTTGCGATTTGGTGCCCGGCCTTAAGAAATTAGTTGAGGCATACCGCCGATATGATGTGACGCTGGAGGGCCTCCAAGTGGCGGCCTAGGAAAACCTAGCACTGTCCAGTTGGGTAACCTGGCTCTCCAGATGCTGCATCAGTCGCAAGGCCTGCGGAAACAGCTTCGTCCAAGCACCACGCCGGGACAAATCAAGCGACGTCATAGCCATATCGGCCTGGTGCTTTTGAGTCGACGTGCTAATTGGCGCATTGTTTGCCAGACGGCTGCATGGGCCAAACCCGCTTGGCTGTGCATTTCTTCCACCACACGGGCCAGCAACGAGACCGGCGCCTCCTCAAGCAAGGTAAAAACATGAGGGAGGAAATGGGGGGCAACCTCCCCACTGGAAAAGACCTCCCCCAGTTGGCTTGCAGGCAGCGTTGTGCGGTAACTGACGCTGGCGGTCTGGGCAGCAAGCTCAAGTGCACTGCGATGCGCCAAGATTGCATTGCCGTTTGAAGGCCGTGGCCTTGCCGGGCTTAACTGCACGTTCAGGCCAACGACATCCAGCAACCGGGCCGTGCGCGATAAGCTCAAGTCACGGATCGATCCGTTTTCAATCTGATTGATGGTGGCGCGCGACAAGCCGCTGAGCTGAGCCAGCGCAGATTGGGTCAGGGCCATGTCCGTGCGGCGTTGGCGCACGATTTGACCCAACTCTTGAATGGGACGCATACCCGCACTTTAGATGCAACCGCTAAAGTTGTCAAATATATTTGACAGACTAGGCTATTCAGCTTCAACCGCTCCTTGCAGGGCTTTTGAACACCTGTCTGGCATGCCAACCCAGATTGGCCGGATGCGGTAGGTACTCTTTGGCCTGCGGCAAGATCATTCCGGACCCGTGGTACGCCAGCATGCGGTG
>JANPNG010000175.1:0-1862 GCA_031427355.1 Hylemonella sp. | reverse complement strand
CGAAATCCTACAAATATTGAGCTTAACCATGTTTGAAACTTTCCCAATAAATCAACTACTTACAACAACCTCGACTAATTCAGAACCAGATTTAGAGTCTAAACAGCTCTCGCTCCTCTGAAAAACGTTGGGACACTACTGGTCGTAGCTAATGACGAAGAGAGCCGGGAAGGACGCATGGAATAAATTCGCGCATGGCGAATTCAGCCTGCGTGTCTGCTGGGAGAATACGGGCTGTGCTTGAAATTTTGTCCGTCACCTTCCCCTTCTTTGCCCTGGTCTTGTGCGGCTATGTGGCCGCGCGCCGCAGCATGCTGCCGCTGGAGGCCATCGCTGGCCTGAACGGCTTCGTGTTGTTCTTTGCCCTGCCCTGCATGCTCTACCGCTTTGGCGCCACCACGCCGATTGCGCAGTTGCTGGACGCCAGCGTCTTCTTCACTTGGCTGTTGTGCGCGCTCACTATGGTGGGCTTCACCATTGCGGCCAGCATGAACCGGCGCATCGCTTGGAACGACGCGTCTTTTGGTGCCCTGGTGGCGGCCTTCCCCAACACCGGCTTCATGGGTGTGCCGCTCTTGATTGCCCTGTTGGGTTCGCAAGTGGCCGGCCCCATGATCATCACCATCGTGGTGGACATGGTCATCACCACCTCCTTGTGCGTGGGCCTGTCCCGCCTGGACGCGGCCGACACGCACGGCATGGGCGTGGCCATGCGCAGCGCGCTCAAGGGCATGTTGTTCAACCCCATGCCCTGGGCGATTGTGGGCGGCGTGTTGGCCTCGGCGCTGCAACTGACCCTGCCCGGCCCGGTGGGGAAAACCGTCTGGTTGCTGGCCGACGCGGCCTCGCCCACCGCGCTGTTCACCATCGGCGCGGTGCTGGCCCGTTCGCAAATGCTGGCCGCCCTGCACGACCATCCGCCCATCCCTTTGCGCGACTACGTGCCGGTGGCTCTGCTCAAACTTTTTTTGCACCCGCTGCTGGTGCTGCTGGTGGGCAGCACAGCCATCCAGCTCGGCGTGCCCCTGGAGCGATCCGCCCTCACCGTGATGGTGCTGGTCGCCGCCCTGCCCAGCGCCAGCAATGTGTCTTTGTTGGCGGAACGTTTTGGGGCGGATAACGGGCGGATTACGCGGATTATTTTGGTCTCGACGGTGGCGGCTTTCCTCAGCTTCTCCCTCGTCGTTTCCCTCATCCGTTGAGCGGGCCCCGCCCGCTCAACGAGCCGCCCACAATAGCCGAGTACTATTTGATAGATATTAAATATTAGCTTTCAGTAGTGTCCGGTCAAAACCCCAACAAAATCAACTGCTTACCGTCGGGTGGTAGTTGAGTTTTGTAGCCATCGGTCTGCAGGGCGCATGAAATCAGGGTTTTCTCAAAAACCGACACCGACAAAATCTGTAGACAAGTGTAGAGCGAGGATTTCAGGTGAAGCTCCTTTTTGACAATGGCAATCACCGCGTAAGTGGCGATGGCACACCACACCTGCGTCTTTACGGCGTTCTCGCTGTTGCCCAAAAAACGCTTGATACGCAAATGCTGCTTGATCCACTTGAAGAACAACTCCACCTGCCATCGGTTCTTGTAGAGCTGGGCAATCACCGGTGCGGGCAGCGTCGTGTTGTTGGTCAAAAACACCAGCGTCTTGCCCGTCAACGGGTCTTTGAATCGAACCCGACGCAAGTGCTCAGGGTAGTCTTTGGCACTCTTGACTCCATTGAGTGCCACCGACTGATCGCACACCACGCCGGTGGTCTTATCCACGGGGGCCGAGTACACCCGCCGGGCATTCAAATTGGACTTGGCACGCGTCACAAAGAAGGCCCCGGCCTGATGCATCGTGTACAGCCGATAAAAAT
>JANPNG010000174.1:0-4046 GCA_031427355.1 Hylemonella sp. | reverse complement strand
CTGGCTCACGCCCGCAGCGCCGTGCGCTTGGATCGCCCAGTCCACCACCTGACAAGCCATGTTGGGGGCCACCACCTTGATCATGGCGATTTCGGCGCGGGCATCTTTATTGCCCACGGTGTCCATCTTCCAAGCAGCATTAAGCGTGAGCAGTCGGGCCTGGTCGATCATGCAGCGCGACTCGGCGATGCGCTCGTGCCAGACCGATTGCTCAGACAGCGGCTTGCCAAACGCCACGCGTGCGCGCAGCCGGTCACACATCATCTCTAGCGCGCGCTCTGCCGCGCCGATGGAGCGCATGCAGTGGTGAATGCGCCCGGGGCCAAGGCGGCCTTGGGCAATCTCGAAACCACGGCCTTCGCCGAGCAGGATGTTGCTGGCGGGCACGCGCACGTTCTCCAGCAGCACCTCCATGTGGCCATGCGGGGCGTCGTCATAGCCGAACACCGAGAGGTGACGCAGGACAGAAACGCCAGTCGTGTCACGCGGCACCAGCACCATGGACTGCTGCGCGTGGCGCGCGGCGTCGGGGTCGGTCTTGCCCATCACGATGAAAATCGTGCAGTGCGGACTGCCCACGCCAGACGAAAACCACTTGCGACCGTTGATGACGTATTCATCACCTTCACGCCGGATCGTGCACTGGATGTTGGTCGCGTCGGACGAGGCCACCGAAGGCTCGGTCATTAAAAAGCCAGAGCGAATTTCGCCCGCCAGCAAGGGTTCCAGCCACTGCGCCTTGTGCGCGGCAGTGCCGTAGCGCTCAAAGGTTTCCATGTTGCCCGTGTCAGGCGCTGAGCAGTTGAAGACTTCGCCTGACCACGAGACACGGCCCATGATCTCGCACAGCGGCGCGTAGTCCAGGTTAGAGATGCCCGGCACGCCGTTGCGCTCATGTTGCAAAAACATATTCCACAGGCCTGCGGCACGTGCCAGAGGTTTGAGTTCTTCAATCAGCGGTGACACCTGCCAGGCATTGCCCTGGCGGCGAAACGCGTCCATCTCTTGGTTGTAGCGCGCCTCGTTCGGGTAGATGTGCTGGTCAAAAAACTGCCTCAGGCGTTGCAGCAAATCCTGGGTCTTGGGTGAGGGTTCGGCAAACATGGTGTCCTTTGGTCGGTAGAGTGGAGCGGGTTGACGGGCTGCGGCAATGGTACACAACTGTTGGGGACGGCTGGCTCAGACCTTATGACAGCCCTTATGACGCACCCCTTATGATTTCACGCAACACAAAGGAGTTCACGATGTCGCTGCGCCGAACTGTTTTTTCACGCACCTTGGTGCTAGGGGTCATGGCCTTGTTTTCCAGCGTTCCATGGGCGCAGAGCACAGCCTCCTGGCCCGACAAACCCGTCAAGCTGATCTTGTCGCAACCCCCCGGCTCCGGGCCGGACAACGTGGCGCGCCTGCTGGGTGAGCGTCTGGCCAAGCCGTTGGGGCAGGCCGTGGTGATTGAGAACAAACCGGGCGGGCAAAACGTCATCGGCGCACAAGCCGCCGCCCGGGCTGCGCCAGACGGCTACAGCTTCTACTTTGCCACCACCGCGGCCTTGGTCACCAACAAGCATTTGTTCAAAACCCTGCCCTACGACCCGCAAAAAGACTTTGTGCCCGTCGCCTTTGTCGCCAAGAGCCCGTTTGCCGTGCTGGTGAAAGCCGAGTCGCCTATCGCCTCCATGCAGGACTTGATCGCGCGCGCTAAGTCCTCACCCGGCAAGCTGTCGCTGGCCAACGAAGGCCCGCGCACCTTTGGCGGCATCATCGCGCGCCTGATCAACGCCCGCACCCAGATGACGGCCAATTTGGTGTCATACGCCTCGGTCGGTGTCTCGGTGCAAGACGTGATCGGCGGCCATGCCGATGCGGTGGTGGCCGATCTGGCCTCGACCGCCGCGCTGGTGCGCCAAGGCCGCTTGCGCCTGCTGGCCGTGACCAGCGCCAAACGCGTGGCGGGTTGGGAGCAAGTGCCCGCGCTGGCCGAACTGTTGCCTAATTTTGAGATGGTCGGCTGGTTTGCCCTGATGGCGCCAACAGGCACGCCTGCCGCGGTAGTGGTTCGAATGAACAAAGAGATCAACATCTTGTTGGGCGATGCAGACACCGCGCAGCGCATCTTGACCATCGGCCCCATCGCCGAGCCGCTGGGTGGGCCCGAAGCACTGGGGAGTTTCTTGAGCCAGGAGCACGAGCGCTGGAGTGCTGCGGTGAAAGAGATTGGGTTGTTGCCGGAATAGATGGCAGTGTTCATGGGGCTCAGTGAGCGATTGTCAAACACTGCGTTCGACTTGACGCTGTTGTTGTCAAACGGGTTGCAGCCGAGTTCATTGATGAGGGTTTGTCCGAGTGTTGTGTTTATTGGGTCGGATAAACTGGATCGTCGGGTTTATCCGACGAGCTACATTTAGTTGGTCCTCAGTCGTCAGGCAACCACTTTCGCCGTACGACCAAGGACATTCAACCCCAAAATTTCCAACATGATGCGGGAGCTTCTTAGATGGCAATAGTTCGAAAGTTTACGATTGGCGTTCAACCTTTTGCAAAGTCTTTCCGAATACACGGACTGGGCGGAGTAATCACCGACGCTGTGCTTCAGCTAAGAGGGAAAACGTTGCCAGACGACTATTTCTCTGACATAGGCTTCAATGCTGAGAGAACTGCCTATCGCTTGAATAGTGACGATCAAACCAACTCACTGCAACTGACAGAAGACACCATCACCTTAACTAAGGACTACTACGACGCAAAGACCTCGTTTGATTTCAAGAAGGTGCTTGAGGAATTCCGCACTATTTGGGGTGCTGTAAATGGAGTACTAAAACTCGTCGACATCCGTCGCATCGGAATGGTCGCAGAGTATCGATACACAGTTGACAACAAGAATTCCAGTGCATGGCTGCGCTCCAACCTGACCAACGTCCCCACTAAATCCGCGACAGATAAATTCACCATGCGCTTTGAGGAGCGGGAGTTCGCGAAAGACGGTGGCATTCCAGACCCAAAGAAGGCGGATTTTTTAAATTGCATTTACACCATCTACGACAGCATCTCCGATATCGATCATCCGGTGACCGGCTTTGTTGATGTGGATGTGGACGCTCAGCGATATTTCACACCACTTCTGAACGGAAACGTACCAGATGAAGTTCTCAAACTACACAAGCACTTTGAGTCCTCGCAGCGCAGAATCGACGAGTTACTAGTTTCTTTGGGCGCCACCCATGGCAAAAGGTAAGCCCCGGATACCGCCAGCGCGGCACAAGTTTCGAGAGTTTCTTGACAATGCAGAAACGGCTGCGACCGCGACTTCTTTTGAACAGCCACCTGAGCCCATTTCGCGGAGACAACGCGGCGAGCGCGTTGATACTCCAACTGCTGAGATGCGTGGAGCGCCACCAACCGACTGGAGCAAGGTTGGAGTCTGGGTTGCGGTTGCCACGTTCTCCATTGGCCTTCTAATTACAGTCGTATGGAACTATGCAGACACGGTGAATTCAATAAAGAACCTAACCAGTGACGTGGGAGACTTGAAGAAGCGCGCCGACGACTTGTTTAAGTCGGCAGTGGACACTTCGGCGCGTCTCTCGAACCTGGAGAGGAGGGCTCAGTTGGAGACATCATCACCTAATCCAGCATCTTCTACGAGCGCCTTAAAGCAGCGTGATGCCCAACGAGTAAGGTTAGATCGCGCCCGCCGCGATCTGAACCGGTTGTTGGACAAGCCCGGTTCAGAGGCATCAACTCTTATGGAAATAGCTTTTTCGATCCCACCGCTTGAGAACGGTTTCGGGATGACCCAAGGCGCTGTGCCCGATGGATCAGACCGTCATTGCGACGGCCCCGCGCGAGAGTGGGTCTCTTTTTGGGTCATGCTGTGCGGCTTCGCAAAGCGTTTGACCGAACGCATCCACAGCACCCGCAGGCACTGACGCGCTGATGGCGTGAGTGGCCTATGTGCTCAGACTACCCTCAGACTTGCACGTCGGTGACTCTGCAATGGATGGCAATATTCTTCGGCGCACGATCACCATGGGCGAGCCGCAGCAAGT
>JANPNG010000173.1:0-2575 GCA_031427355.1 Hylemonella sp. | reverse complement strand
TTTGGCGTCAATCGCCACCACAATGCACTGCGCGCCGTACTTGGCCGAGACCTCGTTGATAACCTCTGGATTGGCGATGGCTGCGGAGTTGAAGCTGGTCTTGTCCGCCCCGGCATTGAGTAGGCGACGCACATCGTCCACCGTGCGCACGCCACCCCCCACGGTGAGCGGGATGAACACCTGCGAGGCCACCGCTTCAATGATGTGCAAGATCAGATCACGCCCATCGCTGGTGGCGGTGATGTCTAAAAACGTGAGTTCGTCTGCACCCTGCTCGTTGTAGCGGGCGGCGATTTCAACCGGATCACCCGCATCGCGCAGCTCCACAAAATTGACGCCCTTTACAACGCGCCCACCCGTCACGTCCAGGCAGGGAATGATTCTTTTGGCTAGCACGTCAACATCCGATTGAAAGACTCAATTGCCAAGTTCATCGGCACGAATCTGGGCGGCTTCAAAATTGAGGTCACCGGTGTAGATGGCGCGGCCACAGATCACGCCTTCAACGCCTTCGTCTTCCACGGCGCAGAGTGCTTCGATGTCGGCCATACTGCTCAAGCCGCCCGAGGCGATGACGGGAATGGTCAGGGCTTGCGCCAGCTTGACGGTGGCCTCAATGTTCAGGCCCGACAACATGCCGTCACGACCGATGTCGGTGTAAATGATGGATTCAACGCCGTAGTCTTCAAATTTCTTGGCCAGGTCAATCACCTCGTGGCGCGTGAGCTTGCTCCAGCCGTCGGTGGCGACCTTGCCGTCTTTGGCGTCCAGACCGACGATGATGTGCCCGCCAAACGCGGTGCAGGCGTCTTGCAAGAAGCCAGGGTTCTTCACCGCAGCGGTTCCGATGATGACGTAGCGCAGGCCAGCATCGAGGTAGCGCTCAATCGTGTCCAAGTCCCGGATGCCACCGCCGAGTTGCACGTCAACCTCGCTGCCCACTTCCTTGAGGATGCTGCGGATGGCCATCTCGTTTTTCGGCTGCCCGGCAAATGCGCCATTCAGGTCAACCAGGTGCAAGCGGCGCGCCCCTTTGTTGACCCACTCGCGTGCCATGGCGGCGGGGTTCTCTCCGAAGGTGGTGGATTGGTCCATGTCGCCTTGTTTGAGGCGAACACAGTGACCGTCTTTCAAGTCAATGGCAGGAATTAAAAGCATGATGCTTCAGCGTGGTGGGGAAGAGGAAGACTGCGACGTGCGCAGCCAGAGCGGGAGGTGATCAGGGGTTCCAGTGCAGGAAGTTGCGGTAGAGGGCCAGACCGTGGGCAGCGCTTTTTTCAGGGTGGAATTGTGTAGCAAAAATATTATCACGCGCAATGGCCGCCGAGAAGCGTCCACCGTAGTCGGCTTCGCCCGCAGTGTGGCGCGCATCTGACGGTTTGGCGTAAAAGCTGTGGACGAAATAGAAGTAGCTGCCGTCCGGCACCTCGCCCCACACCGGGTGAGCCCCCAGTCCATGGTTCATTTGGGCCACCTGGTTCCAGCCCATTTGCGGCACCTTGAAGCGGCTGCCATCGGGTTGCAATTGCCCTGCTAGATCGAACTTGATGACTTCACCGGGGATCAGGCCCAGGCCTGGCGTGTCGCCTTCTGCACTGTGATTGAGCAGCATTTGCATGCCCACGCACACGCCAAACAGCGGCTTGGTCGCAGCGGCTTCCAGCACGGCCGTCTGCAAGCCAGAGTCGCGCAGCTCACGCATGCAATCGGGCATGGCCCCCTGGCCGGGCAAGACGACGCGATCCGCCGCGCGCACGTCTTCGGGCCGGGACGTGATCTGCACCTGAAAATCACTGCCCACTGCTGCGGCCTGAACCGCCTGCGACACCGAGCGTAAATTGCCCATGCCGTAATCGACCACCACCACCGTTTTCACTACAGTGAACCCTTGGTGGAGGGGATGGTGCCCACAGAGCGTGGGTCAAGTTCCAGCGCAGCACGCAGGGCGCGGGCAAAGGCTTTGAACACGGTCTCCGCTTGGTGGTGCGCGTTCTCGCCCTTCAGGTTGTCGATGTGCAGCGTGACGAAGGCGTGGTTCGCAAAGCCCTGGAAAAACTCGTGCGCCAGTTGGCTGTCAAAGCTGCCGATCATGCCGCTCTTGAACGGCACGTTCATCACAAGGCCGGGGCGGCCCGAGAAGTCAATCACCACGCGCGACAGCGCTTCGTCCAGCGGCACATAGGCGTGGCCGTAGCGGCGAATGCCTTTTTTATCACCCACCGCGAGGTGCACGGCTTGACCGAGCGTGATGCCCACGTCTTCCACCGTGTGATGACCGTCAATGTGCAAGTCGCCCTGGGCCGCGATGCTCAGGTCAATCAGGCCGTGGCGGGCAATCTGGTCCAGCATGTGGTCAAAAAAACCGATGCCGGTGGAGAGTTTCGCCACGCCCGTGCCGTCCAGATTCACCTTGACGGTGATGTTGGTTTCAGCGGTTTTACGGGTGACTTCGGCAGTGCGGGGTGAGATTGGGGTGGTCATAGTGAGGCTTTCAACGCAGTCAGCATTTTTGCATTTTCTTCGGCAGTGCCCACCGTGATGCGGATGCAGTTGTGCAGCAAGGGGTGCATTTTAG
>JANPNG010000172.1:0-6095 GCA_031427355.1 Hylemonella sp. | reverse complement strand
GCGGCCCCGGCAAGCCGCTCAAAGCCGAGGCACCCGACGCCAACGAGATAACCGGCTTGCTGCGCACCGGCACGGCAAGGCTGCTTGATGCGAAAAACACCGCGCTGGCGTTGGAAAGCCGCTTCGACCTGGCCTACAACGCAGCGCATGCCTTGTGCCTGGCCGCGCTGCGGCGCATGGGCTACCGCTCTGGCAACCGCTACATCGTGTTCCAGGTTTTGCCGCACACCCTGGGCCTGGGTCCCGAGGTGTGGCGCGTCTTGGACAAGTGCCACAACACGCGCAATCTGGGTGAGTACGAAGGCATGCTCGATGTGGATGAGCGATTGGTCACAGACCTTATCAGCGCCACTGAAGCCGTGTCCAACGCAATTCAAAGGTAGAGACAAGCGCGTCAAAAACCATCAAAATCGGCAAGGAAGTTTATGAGCTTGGTACGATCGCCCAACGCTTTGAGCCACTGGAGCGCATTCAAGGAGCCGACCTTGATTAAGTTACTCAAAATTCAGCAACCCGCGCCGTGGAAACTGGAGCTGGAATTCAGTGATCGCACGCACGGACTCTTTGATGGGCGGGCCTATCTGGACAGCCACAAAGGCCCGTTGCTCGATCCACTGCGTGAGGCCAGTTTTTTCGCTCGCGCCTTTGTTGATGGCGGCGCGCTTTGCTGGCCCAACGGGCTGGAACTCTCGCCCCATCGTCTGCGGGAGTTGGTGAGTCACGCGGTGGACGCTGAATGACTTTAACTTCCTGGCTCTCAACTCAATAGAATCCAAAAGATGAACGCCGCCCTCCTCACCTCAGCCACGCTACAAGCCACACATGCATTTGCCGTACGCGTGGCCAAGGTCTACCCCACGCAGGAATCCATCCTGTTTGGCAGCCGTGCGCGTGGCACGGCACATGAGGAGAGCGATGCCGACGTGGCTGTCATCCTCAAAGGCCAGCCGGGCAACTTCATCAAAACCAAAATGGCGATGAACGACATTGCCTACGACATATTGCTCGACACTGGAATCCGCATCCAGCCCCTGCCCGTGTGGGAAGGCGAGTGGGCGCACCCCGAGCTTTATTCAAACCCGCACCTACTGCACAACATCGCAGTTGAAGGCATCACACTGTGAACGCCCAGGAGTTGCGCTACTTGAAAACGGGCGCATCCGCCATTGGGTGTGGATCGAAGAGTTGAGCCGCTATTTGCGCGTGGTCACCCTCGAAGTCGGCACAACCGTGCACAATGCATTTCCAGACAGGAGGTTCTCGCCATGAAAATTTCTTGCGACAAAGCGACCGACTCGCTCTACATCCACTTGGCCGACCGCGCCTCTGTGGATTCTGACGAAGTGAAAGACGGCGTGGTGCTTGACTTCGACGCGAATGGCGCTCTGGTCGGCATTGACGTGCAACACGCCAGCCAACGGGCAGACCTCAGCAATCTGTCTTTGTCCAAGATGCCGTTTGGGGAGTTGCTGGCGGCGTGAGCATTGCAAACCAGTTCCAACACAATCACCCCATGCGCCCCTCCGAAGCCCTAGCCCTGCACCGCACTCGCATCCGCGAGATTGCCCTGAGCCATCACGTGAGCAACGTGCGAGTGTTTGGCTCGGCCATGCGCCGTGATGACGGGCCAGACAGCGACCTTGACCTGCTGGTAGAGCCAACGCCGCAAACCACGCTGTTTGACATCGGTGCCATTCGCTTTGAACTCAAGCAGCTACTGGGCATCGATATTGATGTGCTCACACCCAATGCATTGCCTGACAAATACCGGGCGCAAGTGCTCAAAGAGGCGCTGCCCGTATGAGTCGGGGTGACCCGCTTCGGGTGGATGATTACCTCGGCCACATCATTGAGGCCATTGACAACATTACCGAGTACACCGAAGACATGGATTTTGTCGCATTCTTGCTCGACAAAAAAACCCAAGACGCCGTCATCCGAAATTTTGAAATCATTGGTGAAGCGTGCAATAACGTCACAAAGCACCATGGCCCATTTGCAGCAGCACATCCAGAGGTGCCGTGGAACTTTGCATACGAGATGCGCAACGCCCTTGCACATGGCTACTTCAAGGTGGATCAACAGGTGGTGTGGCAGACCATAGGTGATGATCTCCCTGGTCTGCGGCAAGCAGTGCAGGCGGCAAGGACTTCAATCAAGACATGAATTCAAACAGCCTGCAAACCGTCACCATCTATGTGGAGCCGTCCTTTGCGACGCTCTCACCGGACGACAAGTTCCAGTTTGAGCGGCACGGCTGCTTTGTGGCAGACCGAGGGATCACGCGACGGTCAAGCTGGTATTTAACTTGGCGACGAGATTGACGGTTTCTTTGGAAAAATAAATTAGTTTATTCTGAAATTTCTTTTTCGATAAAATCAAAAATTGTTTTTCAGGCTTATGTTTGTAAGCCTCTTTATAGCTAGAAAAGAGGATTTTATGTTTGTCTTTTGTTTTCCCAAACCGCTGTCACTAAATGACCTTCAAAGGGACAAAAAAATGGCGACGCGGCTACGTTCGCCTGCTGACCTTCGTCGGTTAATTAAGATTGCGGTAATTGACGACCAACCATTTGCACCAGAGCACAATTTAAAAAATAATCAATTTCAAATAGCTACCTACACTGACATCCATAAGGTGGAGCAAGTAGAAGACTACCCAATTGTTCTCTGTGATCTACAGGGAGTTGGACTTCAACTCGCTAGCGACATGCAGGGCGCTTACTTGATCGAGGAAATAAAACGGAACTATCCTGAGAAGGCTGTTATCGCCTTTACAGGAGGCGCAACCAACAGCAACATGTCGAAAAGAGCATTTGCCGCAGCTGACGATTATTTAAAAAAAGACGCTTCGATAGAGGATTGGCGCGATGTTTTAGACAAACACATACGCAACTTAAGTGATCCAATTTTTGTTTGGCGGCAACTACGTGTCCGACTCATCAAAGCCGAGGTGACGCCCTTAGAGCTTCTGAAACTTGAGCACGCATATGTCAGTTCGATTAAATCTGGAGCACAAGTAACTAAGGCGGCAATGCAAGAGGCCTCGAACTCTAGTGGTGCCGATCCGATGGTCAAAAAAGAGATTGCAAAATTCATATCATCAAAGGCCTTTGATTTGGTTTTCGAGGCCTTGAAAGGCGCAATTGCATGATTGCACCAACAGCCTTGAGCAGCCTTAGTTTCCCATGGATTTTAATTGAAAAAAATGGAGTTCCAATACAGGAAGGTTCCGGCGCGCTTTTCCCGAAGCCAAATTATGACACCTCATCCGTACTACCGCTGTGTGCATCTCTTGCTGATGGTGGCTGGTCAGTATGTCCAAATGGTTATGCCATTTTTCGCTTCACTACGAATATTGTTTCCCCAGCCTCTATCGTGTTGCACGGACTAAAGGTTAATGGATTATCAACAGCCAAAGGTCGCAGCAACAATCTATCCATAAATTTGGAAATATCAGACGTACTAGCGTATGTTCAAGAGTACTGCAATGGACTGGAGGCACTAGATGATAAGTACCGCGCACTCATTCGACAAAATATCCACGAAGTGCGTGGCATCAATTCTGCCCTTTACAACTCCGCATTTGAATTACAAGAGCTACTTGAAAATGATATCCACCAACGTAGTACCCAAGCATCCATCTCCAAGAGTGTCGTTAGCCTGTCCGAGCTTTTGCGTGGACGGATTGATTTTATGGAATTCATTGCCAACCCGAACACTCAAAGTGTCACCAAAAGCGATATCGCAGTTTATCGGAAATTTGATAAAGTTCAGCGTTGCTTCAGACAGACTGCATACAAACGAAAAATTGATTTTGACATTAGCGGCGCTTCCACGAAGACCGTTTATGGCCCTCCGATATTTGACTTAGTTCCATACCTGCTTTTGGATAATGCAATTAAGTACTCGCCAGACGGATTCCCAGTAAAAATTCTTTGCAACGATTCTGCACAGTCAATTTTTTGTTCAGTAACCTCGCGTGGCCCACGGATATCTATAGATGAGATCCCTAATATTTTCTCCTCTGGGGTTCGTGGTGAAAATGCCTTGAAGTCAAAAAAAGAAGGCTCAGGATTGGGATTGTCAGTGCTTCGAAAAATCGTTAGCGATATTTTTGGTGGGACAATAGAAGTACAACAAAGTGAGGACAAAGCGATCATCAACCAAGTGCCTTATTGTGATGTCACTTTTGAAATAAAACTCCCCTCCAGAACCGAGAGCCTCAGGCGCTAATATTAATGAAATATTAAGGTAGCCCCCGCATGCCCCGCCCCCAAACCATCCAAATCTACCTCCCCGCCGGTGACCCACGCGGCATGCGGGTGGCCGAGATCACGACGCGCATTGTTCGTGTGATCGAGGTGCCGCGCAGCCAGTTGGCGGACTTCCTCAAGAAGCCCGAGGCGCAGCAGGTGGGTGTGTACTTTTTGATGGGCGAGTTGTCTGAGGCCGGGTTGCCGCGCGTGTACATCGGCCAGTCTGGCAATGTGGGCAACCGGCTGGTGCAGCACAACCAGAGCAAGGACTTTTGGAACCGGGCGCTGGTGGTCATCTCGCTCACCAACAGCATGACGCAAACGCACGCGCTGTTTCTGGAGTGGTTTGCCCTATCTGAGGCCACCAAGGCCGGGCGCTACAGCCTGGAGAACGGCAACACCGGCTCGCAACCCTACACGCCCGCACCGCTGCAAGCGGACTGCCACGAGATTCATGAAACCGCCGCCACCCTGCTGGCCACGCTGGGCCAGCCCATCTTTGAGCCGCTGACCAACGCGCCTACGGCCAAGGGTGAGAAGGAGTTGTTCTATTGCAAAGGACCAGCGGCAAATGGGGTGGGTGAATACACGTCGGAAGGGTTTGTCGTCCACAAAGGTTCAACGGCCCGGATCGAAATCGTTGCGTCCATCAAGGGCACATCACAGGAGCGTTTTCGTCAGCAACTGGTGACTGATGGCGTTCTGACCCTCAATGGCGACCACTACGTCTTCACCCGTGACCACCTGTTTTCCAGCCCCAGCATGGCGGCTATTGCGGTGCTGGGTCGCTCCGCCAACGGCTGGTTGGAGTGGAAGACCGAACAAGGCCAGACCTTGGACGGAGCCAAGCGGCAATCTGTGAATCTGGAAGTTGATGCATCACTTCCCGTCTGATGTTAGAAAACTGAATACAGCCCATAGACAAAACACCATGCTGACCGAATCCCAATTGCGCATGCTGATGGCTGATACCGAGTCAGACACCGCCGAGCGCACCGAGTCCACCACTAACACCGACAAGTTCGGCCAAGCCATTTGCGCCTTTGCCAATGACTTGCCCAACCACCGTCGGCCGGGCTACTTGCTGGTCGGGGTGAAGGACGACGGGGCTTTGGCGGGCATCAAGGTTACGGATGATTTGCTGAAGAACTTGGCGGGCATCCGCTCAGACGGCAACATCTTGCCGCAGCCCATGTTGAGCGTGGCTAAGTTTTCATTGCCGGGGGGTGATGTTGCGGTGGTTGAAGTGCACCCCTCTGATTTGCCGCCCGTGCGCTACAAGGGGCGCGTACATATCCGCGTGGGGCCGCGCAAGGCCATCGCCAATGAGCAGGATGAGCGGGCGCTGTCTGAGCGGCGCATTGCGCAGGCCAAGTCCTTCGACGCGCAGCCTTGCGCTGAAGCCAAGATTGACGACTTGGCGCTTGGGCTGTTTGATGCCTACCGGCGTGAGGCGGTGGACGCGGAAACGCTTGCGGCCAACCATCGCCCGTTGGAGCAGCAACTCACGTCGCTGCGTTTGTACGACCCAGACCGGAGCTGCGCCACTCACGCAGGCGTCTTGCTGATCGGCAAAAATCCGCGCTTTTTTCTGCCCGGTGCTTATGTGCAGTATTTGGAGCTGCCTGGCACGGCCTTAACCGAGCGCCCTACCGATCAAGCCGAGGTGGCGGGTGACCTGCCCAGTGTGCTGAAGGAGTTGCTGGGTCGCCTGCGTTTGCTGGTCAAAACGGCCATGGTGCAGGTCAACCCCTTGCAAGAAAAGCTGGTGCCCAACTACCCAGAAGGCGCGATCCGTGAGCTGCTGATGAACGCGGTGATGCACCGCAACTACCAC
>JANPNG010000171.1:0-3699 GCA_031427355.1 Hylemonella sp. | reverse complement strand
GCTGGCCATTGGGATCAAATTTTGGTTGCAGGCCTTGGCGTCACGCTGGCGGCAATGGAGTTTGCCTTTGTCCGCCTTGACGCTGGGACTGGCGGTCTCGGCCATGCATTACACGGCGATGGCGGCGGCCTATTTCATTCGAGAGGGCGGCGACAGCGGTGTGGATTCGGTTCTGGCCCCCAATCTTTTGTCGTTTATTGTTTTGGCCGTGTCCTTGACGGTCATTATTTTGACCGTGATTGCCACCTACGTCGCCAAGCCCAAACTGCGATCCATGCGGCAATCCTACAAAATCATGGCGGCACTGATTGTGGGCTGGACGCTGACGTCCTGGGTGGTTGCCGAGCGCTACAGTGATCATCAGATCACCAGCCTGTATGAGCAAGCCTTGCTCGACACCACCCGGCGTGCCAGCAACGAAGCCGCTTTGATGGATGAAAGCCTGCAATTGCTCAAGGCCATCCCCTTGATGTACCTCCACAGTACCGACGCGCATCTGAATTTGCGGCGCTTTGGCGCGAACGCTGTTGCTTCGGCCTTGCCGTATGCAGTGCGCAAACAAGCGTGGAGCGAAGACCAAGCACTGATGGAATTGAATAAGGTTTTGCACACTGCATCACTTCAGTTCAGGGCCGATGTCATCTGGGTCATCAATGCGGCGGGTGACTGCGTGGCGGCCAGCAACCATGGCGAACCGGATAGTTTTATCGGAACCAATTACACGGCGCGCGAGTATTTCCAGCAAGCCAAAGCGGGTAAGCCGGGGCAGCAATACGCCTTGGGTTTGAAGACGCTTTTGCCCGGTCTTTTTTACTCGCAACCGGTTTTTGATCAAGGTCGTTTTGTGGGGGCTGTGGTGGTCAAGCGCAATCTGTCCAACTTGTCGGGATGGGGGGGGCAAACCCACGCTTTTGTTTCGGATGAGAATGGGGTGATTGTTCTTGCCACGGACAAGTCATTGGCGTTCAAATCCTTGCCGGATGCCAATGTGACGCGGATGTCGCCCGAGGCGGTCAAACTACAGTACGGCAGTCCTCATTTCGAAGCGCTTGCTCTGAGCCCCTGGAATGACACCAGAGCGCCTTTGGCCGTGCGTCTGGGCCAGAGTCAACATCCGACCGTGCTGGCGTCGAAATCATTGGCCGATGGCCTGGTCACCCTTCACGTGACGCGGCCCTTGTTGGAGATGTCCCGTCTGACGCATGAAAAATGGGGCTGGTTTGTCTTGGTTGCAGCGGCTGGCGGGCTATTGGTGGTGAGCGCCTTTGCCATGGTCTTGTACCTGCGTGAAATGCGTCGGGTTGAGGCGGATTTGCGTGTCTCCGCAACCGCCTTTGAGACGCAAGAGGCGATGGTCATCACGAATCACAAAAACGTGATTGTGCGTTGCAACCCGGCTTTTCTGGCGCAAACCGGCTACGCTGCCCATGAGCTGCTTGGGCAGACACCTGACCTGCTCAAATCAGATCGGCATGACCCCGAGTTTTTCCAGGCTTTGATAGAGTCGATCAAACAAAACGGGCACTGGCAAGGTGAGATCTGGATCCGCCGTAAAAATGGTGACGTTTTTCCAAGTATGCATACGATCACGGCGGTCAAAGGCATCAGGGGCTGGGTGACCCACTATGTGGGCATGCACACCGACATCACCGAGCGCAAAGCTAACGAGACTGAAATTCAGCAACTGGCTTTTTATGATCCCCTCACGCAGTTGCCCAATCGTCGTTTGATGATGGACCGCTTGAACCACGCCCTGGCCAATAGTGCGCGCAGTGGTTTGTATGGGGCGATTTTCTTCATCGATCTGGATAACTTCAAAACCTTGAACGACACGCGCGGTCATGACCAGGGTGACCAGCTCTTGCAGCAGGTGGCGCAACGCTTGATTGGGTGCATGCGCGAAGAGGACACGGTGGCACGTCTGGGTGGGGACGAGTTTGTTGTGATATTGGAGGGCATGAATGAATCGGCCCCAGAGGCAGCCAATCAGATCAAAACGGTGGGAGAAAAAATACTCTCAGCCCTCAACTACCCCTACCAGCTCAACGGTGCCGATTACCGCAGTACACCCAGCATGGGCGTGACCCTGTTTACAGGCCACAACGATTCGGTGGATGAGCTCTTGAAACGCGCGGATGTGGCCATGTATCAGGCCAAGGCGGCCGGTCGCAACACCTTGCGTTTCTTTGATCCGAAGATGCAAGCAGCCGTCATGGCGCGGGCCAATCTGGAGACGGAAGTGCGCGTGGGCTTGATAAAGGGCCAGTTCCTGCTGTACTACCAGGTGCAGGTTAATGCGGCGGGAGTGGCGGTGGGCTGCGAAGCGCTGGTGCGCTGGCAGCACCCCAAGCGGGGCCTCTTGCCGCCTGCTGACTTCATTGCAGTGGCCGAAGAAACCGGTCTGATTGTGCCCTTGGGCAAGTGGGTGCTGCAAAGCGCCTGTCAGGAACTGTTGGCTTGGTCCAAACACGCCGAAACCGCGCACCTGGTGGTGGCCGTCAACATCAGTGCCCGTCAGTTTCGCCAGCCCGATTTTGTGGACATGGTGCTCCAAGTACTGGAAGAATCTGGGGCCAAGGCGCAGCGACTTAAACTGGAAGTGACCGAGAGTTTGTTGCTCGATGATGTGGAGAGCATCATCGTCAAAATGAATGCGCTTAAATCCAGAGGGGTGAGGTTCGCGTTGGATGATTTCGGTACTGGGTATAGTTCTCTGGCCTACTTGAAGCGCTTGCCGCTGGATGAGCTCAAGATCGACCAGTCCTTCGTGCGAGATGTCTTGATCGATGAGAACGATGCGGCCATCGTTCGCACCATCATCACCTTGGCCCGCAGCATGGGTTTGGAAGTGATGGCCGAAGGCGTTGAAAACAAGGCGCAGCGCAGATTTTTGGACCAGCAAGGTTGTCGGTACTACCAGGGGTTTTTATTTGGCCCCCCGACACTCGCCGATGTGTTTATGAGAGACCTGATTCAAAACGCGTGGCAGCAATCGGCCCCGCAGACTTTCAGCTGAGCTCAATCACCACTGGGGCGTGATCACTGGGTCGCTCGTTTTGGCGCGGGGTTTTGTCGATGTGGCAAGTCAGTGCCTGTGCCCTGAGTGCCTCACTCACCAGAATGTGGTCAATGCGCAGGCCGCGATTGCGACGAAAGCCGCCGTCGCGGTAATCCCACCAGGAGTAGCTTTTAGCGGGTTGCGCAAACATTCTGAAAGCATCCGTCAATCCCAGCGCCACCAGGGCGCGCAGGTGGTAGCGCTCTTCCTCGGTGCAATGGATCGTGCCAGCCAAACCCACAGGGTCCCACACATCGTCATCGTCATAGGTGATGTTGTAGTCGCCCATGAGCACCAGTTTGGGGTAGCGCACCAGTTCCTCACGCAGCCACTGGCGCAGGCCCTTGAGCCAATTCATCTTGTAATCAAACTTGTCCGAGCCGGGTTCCTGACCGTTGGGGAAGTAGGCACCCACGACGCGCACGCCTTCAACGGTGCCGGTGATGACGCGCGCCATCTCATCGTCAAAACCCGGGATGTTGCGCACCACCTCGGTGGCCGGTGTGCGAGAGAGCAGGGCCACACCGTTGTAGGTCTTCTGGCCAAAGCACTGGGCCGAATAGCCCGCCTGGGCCAGCGCCTCAAACGGGAATTTGTCGTCGGTCAGTTTGAGCTCTTGCAGCGCCAGCACATCGACCGGG
>JANPNG010000170.1:0-2071 GCA_031427355.1 Hylemonella sp. | reverse complement strand
CCGTCGCTGTTGTCGCACCTGCGCCCGTGGTGGACTTGGTGCGCGAGCGCGCTTGAGTTTGTAAGGCACGTTTGTACGGGATCAGGTCGGCGGCGCACTCAGCTCCGCGGCTGTCCCCCGTGGTGGCCTAGGGCCACCGACTCCTCCTTGATGCCGCTGCGCTGAGCGCGCCACCGACCCGCCCCAACGAACGTTGCCCGTGTTTGACCGTTGAACTCCCACCCTGCTCGCTGCCCCGGCGCTTGGGGTGAGTGGCGTAGCGAAATCAAGGGGGAGGCCGAAGGCCGGAGGACATTCGCGGAGCTACTCACCCCAAGTGCCGGGGCGTACACAACCCTGGAGCCAGCTTCTTTGATCTCGAACGCCAGTCCATCAAAAGCCAGCTCAACCCCATCTGGCTTGTGAATTTCGGACTGCTGAACTCAAGTCGCGCCGTGGCACTTCTTGTACTTTTTGCCACTGCCGCAATGGCACAGATCGTTGCGACCTGGGGTTGGCGCGCGGTACACCGTCTCTACCCGTGGGCCAATGCTGCGCCATATCTCGCGCAGGTCGTACACCGCCCAAATGGCATCGCCAAAAGCGTTCAAACGGGCTAGGCTGACCGAGGGTGGACCGTCGTCACTGAACACGGAAATTTCAGGCTCGTCTTCGTCGTCATCGGTCAAGGTGATGATGGACTCCAGCGCGTCGTTCAAGGCTTTGGCGGCCTCTTTGTCGCGCGGCGGTACCCACTCTTCGGGCCAGTTCTCAACCGCAAACATAAAGCCCAGCGCCCAGACCTGGGCAAATGAGGGAAGTATTTCGTCTGCCATGGCGGCTTGCTCTTCAGGGGGCAAGGCGGCCACGCCACCGCGCACGTCCATTACCTCGGGGTTGTAGGCGGCCTCGTCTTCCAGTGACTTCACATCGGCATCGAGCGAGGTGGCGATCTCATTCCAGCGCTGCATCCACAGCGACATGAATTCGGTGGCCTGGGCGGCGTCAGCAAACGAGCCTTCTTCTTCGGTACTTGTCGTCACTTCACCCGGCAGGGCTTCGTCCCCCAAGCCCAGCAACACCGGCAGGTATTCGCTGCTCGGGATCAGGCGGCGGCAGCAGATCAGCGCGGCCATAAAGCCTTCGCAAAACTCCCACTGTGGGGTTTCGTCATAGCGGGTGCGAAGCTCGTCCAGGATCTCATCGAGTCGGTCGAAGACTTCTGGGGCGAGGCCGGTGTCAAGCTCAGCTACGGTTGGGGTTTGGTCGTCAATGGGTGGGTTTTTCATAGGAGAGATTTTAGTTTTTATCGACTACTATTTCTTCATGATTGCGCCCACACTCAAGACTCTACCCAAGATCACCCGACTCGACGACAACTTTCGCTGGCCTGGTGGCCGCCAGTTGGCGATCATTTTCAACATCGCCTACGAGGCCTGGTCCGACGGCCAAGCCCCCGGCATCGGCCCCATGGGCAATGTGTTGAAGCCTGGCTTCTTTGACACCAACGCGCACTCCTGGGCCAGCTTTGGCGCGGTGCGCGGCATCCATCGGCTGGTGGACATCGCTGACAAGCACGGCATCAAAACCAGCATCATGGTCAACGGCGTACTGGCCGAGCGCGAGCCCGCCACCGTGCGCGACCTGCACGCGCGCGGGCATGAGATCGTCAACCACTCCTGGGGCATGGACGTGATCCCGGTGTACTTCAACGAAGAACAGGAGCGCGAAAACCTGCGCCGCAATGACGAGATTTTGACCCGCGTGGCCGGTGTCAAACCCGTGGGCTGGATCAGCCCGCGCGGCACGGGCAGCGCGATCTCATCCCAACTGCTGGCCGAGGCGGGCTACACCCACCACGGCGACTGCAATGACGACGACCGACCCTACGTGATGGACTTCAGCGGCCAGCGCATCGTGGGCATCCCGCTCACCATGGACGTGAACGACTTGCCCACCTGCATCCGCTACGGCCACGCGCCGCGCCACATGCTCGACACCTTCAACGACACCCTGGCCGCCATGCAACGCGAGGCCGCGCCGCTGATGCTGGACGTGACAGCCCACACCCATGTGCTGGGGCGACCGTCCG
>JANPNG010000169.1:0-6053 GCA_031427355.1 Hylemonella sp. | reverse complement strand
TGGCTGCAGCCCATTACGCAGGCCCAGGGCTGGACGCGGGAAAACTTCGCCTTTGCCATCGCCATTCAGCAAATTTCGTGGGGCATTTCGGGCATCTTTGCAGGCATGGTGGCCGACAAATTCGGGGCGTTCAAGGTGATTGTGGTGGGCGCCGCGCTGTATGCGCTGGGGCTGATCGGCATGGCCCATGCGCCAACACCGTTTCTTTTCTCGATGAGTGCGGGTGTGTTGATCGGCATGGCACAGGCCGGCACCACGTACGCGGTGGTCTACGGTGTCATCGGTCGCAACGTGCCACTGGAGCGACGGTCCTGGGCCATGGGCGTGGCCGCAGCCGCGGGTTCCTTTGGTCAATTTTTGATGGTACCCACCGAGGGGTTTCTAATCAGCCGGTTCGGCTGGCAGGAGGCATTGGTGATCCTCGGGTTCGCAACGCTGCTGATCGCACCGCTGTCCTGGGGCTTGCGCGAGCCGGGGTTTGCCGGGGGCCAGCCCGCCAAGCGAGAACAGTCCATCGCCCAGGCATTGCGTGAGGCCTTCAAGTACCCCAGCTTCCAGTTGCTGATGGCGGGCTATTTTGTGTGCGGGTTCCAGGTGGTTTTCATTGGCGTGCACATGCCCAGCTACCTCAAGGACAAGGGCTTGTCGCCCGAGGTAGCCAGCTATTCGCTCGCGCTGATTGGCCTATTCAATGTGTTCGGCACTTACGCAGCGGGCGTGCTGGGGCAGCGCTTGCAAAAGAAGAACATTCTGGCCTTCATCTACCTGGCGCGGGCTGTGGTCATCGGCGTGTTTTTACTGGTGCCGCTGTCACCCATGAGTGTTTATATTTTCTCCAGCTTCATGGGCCTGCTGTGGTTATCCACCGTGCCGCCGACCAATGCCACAGTGGCACAGATTTTTGGCGTAGCGCATCTGTCCATGCTGGGTGGTTTTGTATTTTTCAGCCACCAGATTGGCAGCTTCATGGGTGTGTGGTTGGGTGGCTATTTGTATGACAAGACGGGGAACTACGACATCGTGTGGTACATCGCCATTGCGTTGGGTGTGTTCGCAGCGCTGGTGAACTTGCCGGTTAAAGAAGCGGCCATTCAGCGCCGCACTGCACCAGCCCCTGCGCTTGCATCATGAAACACATTGATCCACGGCTGAACAAAGCGCTGGCCTATGGCGGCGTGGTGGCTGTGTTGCTGGCCGTCTTTGCGCTGTACACGCGGCCGGATTTTCTGGTGGCCCTGTCAAACCAGATTTGGGCCTGTTTTTGATGGTATTTATTGATATTCTAGGCCTACAGGCCAATGAACATATGCGTAAGCAGCTATGGAACATATAGCAACTACAAGCCCCCCATCTGACTGGGTGCAACGTTGGGCACACCTGATTCGGCCACACGGCAGCGTGTTGGATGTGGCCTGCGGTCATGGACGTCACATGCAATATCTGGCCGGGCAAGGTCATCAGGTTCTAGGCGTAGATCGCTCGTCTGAGGCGCTGAGCACCGCCGTTGCGTGGGGCGAGGTCAAAGAAGCCGACATCGAAAACGCGCCCTGGCCCTTGGTGCACAACGACGTGCCCCGCCAGTTTGACGCCGTGGTGGTGAGCAACTACCTGTGGCGCGCCCTGTTCCCCATAATGCTGGCGAGTCTGGCCCCGGGCGGCGTGCTGATTTATGAAACCTTTGCAGCAGGCAACGAGACCGTGGGCAAGCCGTCACGACCCGACTTTCTCTTGCAACCGGACGAACTACTGCGTGCTTTCGCAAGCTTGCGCGTGGTGGCGTATGAAGATGGCTATCTGTCAGCTTCTCCGCGTTTTGTTCAGCGTCTGGTGGCAGTGAAATCAGATTTTGCATCAGGTGAAAATCGCCCACCTGCGCAATACCCGCTGTAGGGACACGACCGCGCCATGCTGGCGGTGGCGCTGGCTTAAAATGCCGGATTACTTTGTTGAATACATCTGGACATGTCACCAACCTTCAGCCCCATCACCGGCAGCATTGTGGCCATCGTCACCCCCATGTTGGAGGGCGGCAGCGTTGACTACCCCACCCTGCGCAAACTGATCGACTGGCACATCACCGAAGGTACGGACTGCATTGGCGTGGTCGGCACCACGGGTGAGTCACCCACGGTGCACGTGGACGAGCACTGCGAGATCATCCGCGTGGCCGTCGAACAGGCACGCCAGCACACCCACAAGCATGTGCCCATCATGGCCGGTTGCGGTGCCAACTCCACCGCTGAAGCGATTGAGCTGGCCCAATTTGCCAAAAAAGTCGGTGCCGATTGTCAGTTGCAGGTGGTGCCCTACTACAACAAGCCGACGCAAGAAGGCCAGTACCAGCACTTCAAAGCCATCGCCGAGGCGGTGGACCTGCCCACGATTTTGTACAACGTACCGGGCCGTACCGTGGCCGATATGGCGCACGATACCGTGCTGCGTCTGGCGCAGGTGGACGGCATTGTCGGCATCAAGGAAGCCACAGGCCATATCGAACGCGCCCAGTGGCTGATCCGTGAAGCACCTCAAGGCTTTTGCATTTACTCAGGTGACGACCCCACCGCCGTGGCCCTGATGCTGTGCGGCGGACACGGCAATGTGAGCGTGACGGCCAACGTGGCACCGCGCCTAATGCACGAGCTGTGCGTGGTCGCCATGGCAGGCGATGTGAAGCGCGCCATGGAAATCCAGTTTCTCTTGATGCCCCTGCACAAACAGCTGTTTGTGGAGCCCAACCCCATACCCGTGAAATGGGCCATGCAGCGCATGGGCCTGTGCGGCGACGCCATGCGGCTGCCCATGACCCCACTCACACAAGCCAACACGTCCGTGGTTGAAGGCGCGCTACGCGCCAGCGGCCTGATCTGACAAGCGGCTTGCAAGTCTCTATTACCCTTTTGAGGAATCTCTGGTGAATCCATCTTCGAAACTGGCCCTGCTGGGCCTCTCCGTGGCGCTGACCGCCTGCTCCAGTCTGGAGAGCGACAAGGTCGATTACAAAAGTGCGAGCAAGGTCAGGCCCACCACGCTGGTTGTACCGCCCGATTTGTCCCAAATTGTTCGTGACACCCGCTTCTCCACACCCGGCAGCGCCGTGACCGCCAGCGGATTTCAAACCAGCGTTGTCGATCAGACCATACCCACCGCCGTTGCATCCGTGGGCGATGTCCGCATCGAGCGGGCGGGCACCCAGCGTTGGCTGGTGGTGGACCGCCCCGCCGACAAACTCTGGGACACCGTCAAGGACTTCTGGCAGAACAATGGATTTGTCCTCACCACGGATCAGACCAGCCTGGGCATCATGGAGACCGACTGGGCAGAAAACCGCGCCAAGCTGCCGCAGGACATCATTCGCGGCACGATTGGCAAGGTCTTTGACTCCCTCTACTCCACTGGCGAGCGCGACAAGTTTCGCACCCGCATGGAACGCAATGCGGCGGGTGGCACCGAGATCTACATCAGCCATCGCGGCATGATTGAGGTTTATGCAGACAACGAAAAATCCAGAACTGTTTGGCAACCTCGTCCTGTGGACCCTGAGCTGGAAGCCGAATTTTTGCGCAAGCTCATGTTCAAGTTGGGCGTGTCAGCGGAGCAGTCCAAGGCCTTGGTTGCGTCTGTCGCACTCAAGCAAAGCTCTCGCTTGGCCAACGTCAACGGTTTGCCGGTGGTACAAATCGACGAGAGTTTTGACCGCGCTTGGCGCCGTGTCGGCCTGTCGCTGGATCGCACTGGCTTCACCGTGGAAGACCGCGACCGCAGCCAAGGCACTTACTTTGTGCGTTACGTCGAACCGATTGCCGACAAGTCGGAGCCGGGCTTCTTCAGCAAGATGTTTGGCGCAACAGCCAAGGTCAGCACACCGCAGAAGTACCGTGTTCTGGTGCAAGGCCAGGGGGACAACAGCACTGTGTCTGTACTCGATGCTACGGGCACACCTGAAACCTCGGACAATGCCCAGCGCATCCTCAAGGTGATTGTTGACGATCTCAAATAACGACCTTACCTGAGTAGCACAATTAAAAAAGCCACCGATGACGGTGGCTTTTTTTAATTGCGGCCTGAAAGCCTTGCGAGACAGACCGCAGCCACTTGACGTGGGGCGGCGCTGTCCGCAACCGATGGAATCAACGCGCAGGCTTGGCGGGGCGCTTGGCAGCGTCACGCGGCACAAACACTTTGCCGCCATTACCAGCATGGCCTGCGGGCTTGGCAAAGCCGGGCTTGATGCCCATGGGTTTGCCAAAAGCAGGCTTGTCAAAGGAGGGCTTGCGGGGGGCGAAATCACCACGCGGGGCAAAGTCGCCACGGGGGGCGAAGTCAGCACGCGGAGCAGCGTCGCGGCGGCCATCGCCTGCGAAGCGGTCGTTGAAGCCGCCTTTGCGCTCGTAGCTGCGGCCATCACGAGCGCCATCATTACCACCCGCAAAACCACCGCCCGCACCACCACCACCGAAGCCACCCGCACGCGGAGCGCGGTCAGGACCAAAGCCACCGGCACGGGGAGCACGATCGCCGCCGAAGCCGCCACCACCAAAGCCGCCACCGCCGCCACTGGGTCGGCCACCGCCAAACTTGCGGTCGTGCGAGAAGTTGTCGTTGCCACCACGGCTATCACGGCCACCGAAGCCTGCGCCTGCGGGGCGTGACTCAGGCACGCGCTGCTTGGGCTCCATACCGGGGACGACTTCGGCCTTGATCGGTTGACGGCTGTAGGCTTCGATGTCGAAGATTTTTCGGCGGTCACGCAACTCGGCAAAAGTGATGGCCAAGCCGTCGCGGCCCGCGCGACCGGTGCGGCCAATGCGGTGGGTGTAGTCCTCAGCCTTCATGGGCAGGCCGAAGTTGAAAACGTGGGTGACGGTGGGCACGTCAATGCCGCGCGCTGCCACATCGGTCGCCACCAGGATTTGCACTTGACCTTGGCGCAGCGCCATCAGGCGGCGGTTGCGCAGGCCCTGGCTCAGGGCACCGTGCAGGGCCACAGCGTCAAAGCCGTCTTGCTGCAAGTCATTGGCCAAGCCGTCGCACTCAATCTGGGTGCTGGCAAACACAATGGCTTGGTTGATAGTGGCGTCACGCAACCAATGGTCGAGCAACTGGCGCTTGTGCTGGGCGTTGTCGGCCCAGAACAGCACCTGCTTGATGTTGGCGTGCTTTTCTTGCGGGCTATCAATTTGCACCTTCTTGGCAGAAGCACCGTTGTCACGCATCACGCGCATGGCCAACTGCTGAATGCGCGGCGCAAAGGTGGCGCTGAACATCATGGTCTGACGACGCTGAATGGTGAGCTGGTTGACTTCGGCCAGATCGTCGGAGAAACCGAGGTCCAACATGCGGTCGGCTTCGTCCACCACCAGGAACTGAACCTGGTCGAGTTTGATTTGCATGGAGCGTTGCAGGTCCAGCAAACGGCCCGGTGTAGCCACCACCAGGTCGGCGTTTTGCAGCTTGGCAATTTGCAGCTGGTAAGGCATACCGCCCACCACGCTGGCCACGCGCAGGCCACGGCAATGCTTGACCAAGTCAATCGCGTCGTGCGCAACTTGCTGGGCGAGTTCACGCGTGGGGCACAAAATCAGCGCGCCAGGAGTGGGCGCTTTGAAGTTGCGTGTGTTGGTGGGGTCTTTGCGCTTGGCGCGCTTGGGTGCGGGCTCGCCTTTGGCGGCAGCGTCGGCCACGGCTTGTTCAAAGTCGGCGCGCTCTTTGGCTTCTGCGTCGGCGTTCTGCTTAAGCAGGGTGTGCAGGACTGGCAGCAGGAAGGCCGCAGTCTTGCCGCTACCCGTCTGGCTGGACACCATCAGGTCGATAAATTTCTGGGGCGTATTGCCCTCAACGACGGCCGGCAAAGCCATGGGGATGACCTGGGTCTGCACGGCGGTGGGCTGGGTGTAGCCCAGATCGACACAAGCCTGGACCAACTCAGGGGCCAGACCAATGGTGACGAAGCCGTTGGGCAAGGTCACTTCAGGCTCGGCTGCGACATCGGTGGTGATGTCTGTGGCGATATCGGAAGAAATAGAAAGGGAATCAACAGGCGAAAAGTCGCCCGT
>JANPNG010000168.1:0-4441 GCA_031427355.1 Hylemonella sp. | reverse complement strand
TGCCCGTTCCGCTGGACATGGCCCAGGTGCAGCAGGCCGTAAAACGGGTGCAGACCCACTTGGCCAGCACCGCGCGTGGTCGTGAGCGTGACCGTGAACGGGCAGGGCGCGTGCTGGCGATGATCCCCTCCAAGGGCGGCGCAGGGGCCACTTTTTTGGCAACGAATCTGGCCTATGCCTTGTCAAAGCACGGCAAACGGGTGGCAGTGCTGGACTTGAATATGTACTTCGGTGATGCTGCCATTTATTTGGGCGATGGGGCAGCTCTCTCCAACGTGGTGGAGCTGGCCAGCAAATCACGGCAGATGGATGCGACCTTGCTGGAGTCCAGCATGATCAAAGTCAGCGACTCCTTGTACGTATTGACGGCACCCGAGTCGCCTGAGCATGTGAGCGATGTGTCGGTGGCCGACATTCAAAAAATCATTGAGCTGGCCCGCGCCAGTTATGACTTTGTGGTGCTGGACATCGGCTACTCGCTGGACCCGTTGACGATCAAGGCGCTGGACATAGCCGACACGATTTACCTCGTCCTGCAACTCAATTTGCCTTTTGTTCGTGCGGCCAAGCGCATGGTGAGGGTGTTTCGGGAACTGGGCTACGCCAGCGAGAAGTTGCACATTGTGGTGAACCGCGATGAGAAGGGCGGCGACATCAGCTTGCAGGACGTGGAGAAGACGTGTCTGCTGAAGATTGCGCAGACGATTCCCAACAGTCATTCGGCGGTCAGCGCGTCGATCAATCAGGGGCGCCCCCTGGTGACCTTGATGCCGCGTGACCCGGTGGCCGAGGCGTTGCAGGCGTGGGCCGAAAAATTAGACCCGGTGCCACAGAAAAAAACAGGTGGCTGGTTCAGTGGATTGAGGAGTAAATCATGAGTTTAAGAAGCAATGTCACAGAGCTCAGCGTCTCTTCGCCCATGGCGGGGCAGGACGGGCGCCACGTCAGCGTGGATGCGGACTACTACAAGCTCAAGGCCCGGCTGCACAGAGACTTGTTGAGCCGGGTCGATCTGAAGGTGCTCAGCGCCATGCCGCCAGACCATTTGCGCGATGAGCTGGGGCTGCTGATTGAGAACATGCTGGTGGAGTCTGGCGTGGCGCTCAATGCCGGGGACCGCAAGAAGATCATCTTGGACATACAAAACGAGGTGATGGGTTTGGGGCCGCTGGAGCCGCTGCTGAATGACCCCACGGTGTCTGACATTTTGGTAAACGGGCCCAAGCAGGTGTATGTGGAGCGGCGCGGGCGGCTGGAGCTGACGGACATTGTGTTCTCTGACACTGAGCACCTGATGAAGATCATTGACAAGATCGTGTCGCGCATTGGTCGGCGTGTGGATGAATCCAGCCCCATGGTGGACGCACGGTTGCAAGATGGGTCCCGGGTGAACGCGATCATTCCGCCGCTTTCGCTGGATGGGCCGATACTCTCCATCCGCCGGTTTGCGGTGATTCCTTTCACGCTGGACGACTTGGTCCGAAGCAAGACCGTGACGCCGGAGTTGGCGCAACTGCTGGTGGGCATGGTGAAGGCCAAGCTCAACATACTGATCTCCGGCGGTACGGGTACGGGCAAGACGACGACGCTGAATGTCATGTCCGGTGCCATTCCGCACAATGAGCGCATTGTCACCATTGAAGACGCCGCCGAACTGCGTTTGCAGCAACCGCATGTGGTGCGGCTGGAGACCAGGCCCGCCAATCTGGAAGGCCGGGGCGAGATAAACCAGCGTGCGCTGGTGCGCAACAGCTTGCGTATGCGCCCGGATCGGATCATTGTGGGTGAGGTGCGCGGTGTGGAGGTGCTGGACATGTTGCAGGCCATGAACACCGGGCACGAGGGCTCCATGGCCACGGTGCACGCCAACACGCCCCGGGATGCGTTAACGCGGCTGGAGAACATGACGGGTATGGGGGG
This sequence comes from Hylemonella sp., assembly GCA_031427355.1. Taxonomy (GTDB): domain Bacteria; phylum Pseudomonadota; class Gammaproteobacteria; order Burkholderiales; family Burkholderiaceae_C; genus CANCDA01. The sequence goes on along the minus strand of JANPNG010000168.1, from coordinate 2,521 downwards.
CATGAACATCCCGTCGAAGATCATGCGCCAGCAGATCAGCTCTGCCATCTCGGTCGTGATTCAGATTGCCCGCTTGACGGATGGCCGACGAAAGGTGGTGAGTGTGCAGGAGGTGGTGGGTATGGAGGGCGACATCATCACCATGCAGGAGATCTACGGTTTTACCCAAACTGGCGTGGCCGAGGACGGCACGGTGCAGGGCTACTTCAGTGCCAGCGGCGTGCGTCCCCAGTTTATGCAGCGGCTCAAAGCCTTTGGCGTCACGTTGCCGGATGGGACGTTTGATCAATCCAGAACCTACGAGTAGCGCCATGAACTCAACCTACGCAATGCTGCTGATCTTCGGGTTTCTGGCTGTGGTGTTGATGCTGGAGGGGGTCTTCCTGCTCTGGACCGATACCCGCAGCCCTGAGTTCAAGCGGGTACGTGAGCGCCTTCAGGGCTTGGTCAAAGGGGAGTCCAGTCGGCCTAAAGGGGGCAGCGGGTTTTTAAAACAACGCCTGTTCAGCAACTCTCCACCGCTGCACGGATTTTTGTCGAATTTTTCTTGGGTTTTTCACCTGGACAAGCTGATTGTGCAGGCTGGCTCCAAGCGCGATGTGCAGCAGTTTTTATTGACCTCATTGGTGGCGGGTGGTGCTGGTATTGTGCTGACGTTGATTCTGCGTTGGTCGTGGTTCAGTGGCGGGCTGATCACCTTGGTGCTGATCGCTTTGCCGTGGATGAACTTGAAACTACAACGGTCCAAGCGGCTGCAACTGATGGAAAAACAATTGCCGGATGCGCTTGACCTGATTTGTCGAGCCCTGCGGGCGGGACATGCTTTTTCGGCGGCACTCTCGATGGTGGGGGACGAGGCGGCCGAGCCAATTGCCAGCGAATTCAAGACCACTTTTGACGAAATCATGTTTGGTGTTTCCACCAAGAACGCGATGCTTAACCTTGCAGAGCGGGTGCCCAATGAAGATATTCGCTACTTTGTCATGGCTGTGCTCGTGCAATTGGAGACGGGCGGGAACTTGACGGTGCTGCTGAGCTCACTGGCCAATCTGATGCGGGAGCGGTTCAAGCTCATGGGCAAGATCCGGGTGCTGGCGGCCGAGGGGAAACTGTCCGCCTACATCCTGACGGGCTTGCCGTTCTTTCTTGCCCTGACTTTGAATGTGATCAACCCAGGTTATCTGAACATTCTTTTTACAGACCCCATCGGCGTCAAGATGCTGATTGGTGTGTCTGTCTTGATGGTAATTGGTATTTTTTTCCTTTGGCGAATTGTGGTGATTCGCGTTTGAAAGATCATTATGGACACGACAACTTTTCTGTTTGTTGCGATTTTTCTCTCAGTAGCCGGACTGGTGCTTGGCGTCGGGTTTTGGGTCAACCGTGACCAGACTTTGAGCCGACGACTCGGTCAGATTCAGGGGGCGTCTGATGGGCGAAACATCGCAGGTAATGGTGGCCAGGCATGGCAGGCCAAGGTGGCCAAACTGGTGCAGCCATTTGCACACCTTTCCATGCCGACTGACATTGAGGATGCGTCTTACCTGCGCGTGCGTTTCATGAACGCGGGCTTGCGGGAGCAGTACTGGCCACAGCTTTTCTTTGGCGCCAAAGTTATCTTGACGCTAGTATTTCCAGCCGCGTTTTTGCTTTATGGCGGTTTGATTAGCGGGCGCCCGGTTTCCATGCCGGTGGTCTTCGCCACCATCTTGCTTGCTGCTTTAGGCTACTACCTGCCCAATCTGGTGCTGGCACTAAAAATTAGCGCACGCAAGCTTGAGATTGAGGAAGCACTCCCCGATGCCATTGACCTGATGACGGTCTGCGTCGAGGCGGGATTGGCCCTGGATGCCGCGATGCGACGCAGCTGCGAGGAGCTGAACAGGCGCAGCCCGGCACTGGCTGATGAGTTCGGCTTGATGTTGCTGGAGTTGCAGGTGGGTTCATCACGCGTGAATGCCATGCACAACCTGATCATGCGAACAGGGGTGGCCGATGTCACAACTTTTGTCACTATCTTGCTGCAGTCAGAACATTTTGGCACCGACGTGGCCACCTCATTGAGAACCTTGTCGGACATGATGCGGGAGACGCGCAAGCAGCGCGCCGAGGAGAAGGCCGCAAAAATCCCGACAAAAATGCTGTTCCCTCTGATTTTTTTCATCTTCCCGGCCTTCTATGTGGTGCTACTGGGGCCGGCGGTGATCGGGATTTTCAAGGTTCTTCTACCTGGCATGACCGGCGGAAATTGATTTAACGAAGGAGCATGAAATGAGCCATTACGTCAAAGCTTTATCCCTTATGTCAGCCGGCGCGCTGCTGGGCTGTTCTCAGTTTGCGCTGGCGCCCACCGACGGGACGCCGATGGCCGCATCCAACGCGGGCAGCGCGAAGTTTCCCAAGGTGCAGCCCTTTGAGCGCATCACCAGCCCAGTGTCTGAAGTGGAGGGGCTGTTCATCATGGGGCGAGCAGCCCACGGGCAGGGGCAAATGGCCTTGGCTGAGGAGCGCTATGCGAAGG
>JANPNG010000167.1:0-23637 GCA_031427355.1 Hylemonella sp. | reverse complement strand
AAGCCCACCGCCGAGCGCAAGCGCAAGAAGGCAGCCGCCGTCAAGCGCAACTACAAGCGCATTCGTGCGATGCAGTTGCCAAAGAAGATGTTCTAAACCTCCACGGTTTAGCGCCTTCAAGGCACAAAAAAGCTCGCCGGGGACGCTCAGGCGGGCTTTTTTTATTTGGATTTCTGAACACGCTCGTCAATCTCAAACGAAAGGCAACACCATGTCACTCAAAGACCAAGTCACCGAAGATATGAAAACCGCCATGCGCGCCAAAGACAGCGAGCGCCTGGGCACCATCCGCCTGCTGCTGGCGGCTTGCAAACAAAAGGAAGTTGACGAGCGCGTGGTGCTGGACGACGCGATGGTGGTGGCCATCGTGGACAAACTCATCAAGCAGCGCAAAGACAGCATTGAGGCCTTCACCAAGGCCGACCGCAAAGACATGGCCGACAAGGAAGCCTCCGAGATCGTGGTGCTGCAAGCCTATTTGCCCGCGCGTTTGAGTGCGGACGAGGTGTTGGCCGAGGTCAAAGCCATTGTCGCGTCGCTTGGCGCAAGCGGGCCAGGCGACATGGGCAAGGTGATGGGCGCGGCCAAAGCCAAGCTGGCGGGCAAGGCCGAGATGGGGCAGGTGTCAGCAGCGGTGAAGACGGCCTTGGCGGGGTAACTTCCACCTGAATCAGCCGGGCGTGCTGGCTGCCTTCACCTGCGCCAGATAAGCCGCCAGGCGTTCTTTGATGTCCAGCGCCGCGCCGGACTGCACGAGGTCATGCAGGTCTTGCTCTCGGGTATCGCGCCGGGTGGCACGCAAGACCATGGCGCGGGCATCGGGCGGGGTAGCGAGCACATGAGCCAGCACCTTGGCTTCATACGCGGGCCAGGCCTCTGACTCAAGCACTTCATTGAGCAAGCCCATTTTTTTGGCGTGCAGCGCATCAATTTTGTTGGCATTGCCGATCAAGCCTTGTGCGCGATCCGCACCCACGCATTCGGTCAGGCGCCGTGAGCCCAGCACCAGGCCAAAGCGGGCTCCGGGGAACATCATGCGGGTGTCAGCCGCGCCGATGCGATGGCGACACGCCAGTGCCAGGTCAGCACCCGCACCAATCGTTTGCCCATGCACACAGGCCAAGGTATCCACGGATGAGTGGGCAAAGACTTGCAGCATTTGCTCGATGCGCACAAAGTGCAGCAGCAAGTCGCCCGCTGAACAGGTCGGGAACTGGCTGAAATCAAAACCTGCGCAAAAGCCTTTGCCCTCGCCGCGCAACACCATCAACCGTGTGCCGTCGCGCTCACTGCGCTGAGCCTCTAGCAGCAGTTCGGTGGCCAATTCCAGGCTCAAGGCGTTGCGCTTTTCGGGACGATTCAGGTGGATGCGTTTGATGGGGCCATCGCGCTCGATCTTAAGCAGTGCAGTGAGTGAGTTCATGGCTTGGCTCATGAAGCGACTCCCAAAATTTTCCAGCTTAAAACCTCTGCGTTGTGTTCGCCCAAGCGCGGCGGGCGACGCGTAATTGGCGCGGCAACACCGTTGAACTTGAGCGGTGTGCCCACGGTTTGCGTGGTGTGACCGTTGGCCATGTGCAAGGGTTGCACCCATTCCATTGCTGCGGTTTGCGGGTCAGCCAACACGTCGGAATAGCGGTTGATGGGGCAGCACGGCACGCCCGCTTGGCTGAAGGCCGCAATCCAGTGCGCGGCCGTGTCCGTTTGCAAAACCGTCTCAATCAGGGTTTTGAGAGCCACCTGATTTTGGGCACGCAGGGCCGTGTTAGCAAAACGCGGGTCGGCAATCCAGTCTTCACACTTCAATATCTTGCACACCGTTTCCCACAGGCTTTGCGTGCCAGCGGCCATCACCAGGTAATCGTCTTGCGCCAAAAAGGCTTGGTAAGGTGCATTGCGCGGATGGGCCGAGCCCAGCTTCACCGGGTCACGCTTCACACCGAAATATTCGGAAGTTTGCAGGGCGGCAATGGCCAGCGATGTGCCCATCATCGGCACGTCAATGTGCACCCCCTGCCCGGTCGCCTGAACCTGGCGCAACTGCGCGCAAATACTCATCGCGCCATACAGTCCGGCAGTGAAATCAGCCACCGGAACGCCACATTTCACCGGCGCACCATTGGCCTCGCCGGTCACGCTCATGATGCCACTCATGGCCTGAATCGTGACGTCAAAACCACCCTCGTTGGCGCGCGGGCCGGTCTGCCCGTAGGCGGAGATGGAGCAGTAAAGCAGCTTGGGGTTGATGGCGCGCAACGTTTCAAAATCCAAGCCCAGGCGCTTCATCACGCCGGGGCGGTTGTTCTCGATCAAGACATCGGCACCTGCACTCAGGGCTTTGGCTTGCGCGTTTTCTTCAGGATTTTTCAGATCCAGCGTGATGGAGCGTTTGTTGCGGTTCAGGCTGGCAAAATTTTCACTCAAGCGGTCATTCTCGGGCCCGGTGTGCGGTGGCCAGGCGCGCAAGGAGTCGCCACTACCGGGGCTCTCCAGCTTGATGACGTCTGCACCCATGTCGGCCAGCAAAAGTGAGCAAAAAGGGCCGGCGGCGACGTTGCAGATTTCAATGACGCGAACGCCGTTTAAAGGCGCAAGAACAGTGGGTGACTCGGTGGGGGTTTGCATGGTGGCACTCTCAAACAGGTGAGTCATTAGAATGGTCCGATTCTAATCAACCCCTCCCTCCTGACACATAAGGACGCCCCATGACACAACACATCTTCAGTCCGTTCTTGCCACGTTGCAGTACTCTGCTTGGTGTGATGGCGGTGATCGCCTGCACTCTGTCGGGCGCAGCTTCTGTGGCCCAGGCACAAAGCTGGCCTGCCGCCAACAAACCCATCACCTTCATCAATCCCTTTCCCCCTGGCGGCGCAGTGGACGCATTTGGCCGCCCCCTGGCGCGCCAGCTAGGCACTCAATTGGGCACGGCCATCGTGGTGGAGAACAAAGGAGGCGCAGGCGGCACGGTGGGTGCAGCCATTGCCGCCAAGGTGACGCCCGATGGCTACACCTGGTTTTTAGGCGCGGTGCACCACTCCATCGCCCCCAGCATGTACCCCAACCTGCCCTACGACATCACGCGTGACTTTGAGCCTGTCGCCATCCTGAGCAGCGTGCCCCACGTCATCGTGGTCAACCCCAAGCGCTTTCCCAAGAATGACTTGCAGTCCGTCATCGACATCATTCGCAAAAATCCCGGCAAATACAACTACGCCTCCACCGGCAACGGCACGTCACAGCATCTGGCGGGCGAGTTGTTCAAGATGCAGACCAAGGTCTTCCTGACGCACATCCCCTACCGAGGCACGGGGCCTGCGCTGCAAGACCTGGTGACCGGCCAGGTGGACATGATGTTTGACACGCTGGCCGGTGCCGGCCCGTTCATCAAGTCCGGCCAATTGGTGGCCCTGGCCGTGGCCAGCGACAAACGGGTGGAGGGTTACCTGAATGTGCCGACTGCAACGGAAGCGGGCTTGCCCAATTACGTGGCGTCCAGCTGGTACGCGTTCTGGGCCATCAAGGGCACGCCCAAGGACATTCAAGACAAAATGACAGCCGAGGTCAACAAGGCCCTGGCTTCACCCGAGATCACCGAGCGCTGGGCCTCATTGGGCTCCACCGTGCCGAAGATGAACCGCGTAGAAGCCTCTGCCTTCATTGGCAAAGAGATTGCCCGTTGGCGTGAGGTGGTGAAGGTGTCTAACGCTAAGTTGGATTAACTCCCCGCCACCTTCATTCGATTCACCAATATCGAACCGACAGTCTTGGCACCGTAGTTGTAGGTGTCAGATCCCACCGCTTGAATGCCTTTGAGCATGTCTTTCATGTTGCCCGCGATGGTGATCTCTTGCACCGGAAAGGCGATGCGGCCCTTCTCGACCCAAAAGCCGCTGGCCCCGCGCGAATAGTCGCCCGTCACATAGTTCACGCCGCTGCCCATCAGCTCGGTGACGAACAGGCCAGTGCCCAGTTTTTCCAGCATCTCATCCAGGTCATCGCCTGCGCGCGTCAGGCGCGAGGTGAGCGTGAGGTTGTGCGAGCCACCGGCATTGCCTGTGGTTTTCATGCCCAGCTTGCGGGCCGAGTAGGTGCTTAAAAAATAACCCTTCACGCGCCCGGCATCAATCACCGAGCGGGCTCTGACCTGCACGCCTTCATCATCAAACGGTGAACTGCCCTTGCCACGTTTGACAAACGGGTCTTCCTGCACGTCGATGTGTTTGGGCAGCACTTGTTTGCCCAGTGAATCCAGCAAAAACGTGCTCTTGCGGTACAGCGCACCGCCGCTCAGGGCCTGCACCAGCGCGCCCAGCAGGCCAGCGGCCAGGGGCGACTCAAACAGCACTGGGCACTGGGTGGTGGGGATCTTGCGCGAATGCAGGCGACTCAAGGCGCGCTCTGCCGCGTAGCGCCCCACCGCCACGGGGGACGCTAAATCATCCGGGTGGCGCATGGAGCTGTACCAGGCATCACGCTGCATGTCGTCACCCCGGCCCGCAATGGGGGAGACCGAAATGGAGTGGCGCGAGCTGGCGTAGCCCCCGCGAAAGCCGTGCGTGTGCGCGCTGAAAAAATGCGACTGCTGGGCCGAAACCGCCGCGCCTTCGCTGTTGGTGATGCGTTTGTCGGTCTTCAAGGCTGCCGATTCGCACACCAGCGCCAGTTGCGCGGCCTGCTCGCTGTTGATGGCCCAGGGGTAAAACAAATCCAACTCGGGCAGGGGCTGCGAGGATGGCACAACATCTTCAATATCAGGCAAGCCAGCCATCGGGTCTTCGGCCGTGAAGCGGGCAATGTCGTAGGCGGCCTGCACGGTCTGGTGAATGGCGGCTTTGGAGAAGTCCGAGGTACTGGCATTGCCCCGGCGGGTGCCCAGATAGACGGTGACACCGAGTGACTTATCCCGGTTGCGCTACACGTTTTCCAGCTCGCCTTTGCGCACGGACACGCTCAGGCCGCAGCCCTCGGAGGCCTCAGCCCCAGCGTTGGTGGCACCCAGTTTTCTGGCATGCGCCAAGGCGGTGTCCACCAGTTCCTCAAAGTAGGGACGGCTGTAGCTGAAGCCGCTGTCAGCAGGGGAAGTGACGCGTGGGGTGGCTTTTGAAGCGCGAAGAGGAGGTTTTTTCATATCGGGAGCTATGATACTTGCCCGAGCGACACAGCACGTGCCGCCACTCTGATTCCCCACCATGTCACGCAAACCCAAAAAAGGCTACTTCGTCAAAGGCCAGTTCGTCGCCGAGGGCAGCGAGCTTGACCTTGAACTCAAACGCGAGCTCAAAGGCGACACTGAAATCAGCCGCACCGACCTCAAACGCGAAAGCACCGAGTTGCAAAAACTCGGTGAAGAGCTGATGACCCTGCGCGCCGACCTGATGGCACGCCTGGACTTGTCCGACAAGCTGAAGGACGCGCTGGTGGACGCCAAACGCATCACCAACTTTGAAGGCAAGCGCCGCCAGATGCAATTCGTGGGCAAACTCATGCGCCTGCTGACGCCCGAACAGCTTGACGCGGTACGCGCGGCCCTGGAAGAGCAGCGCGCCCCTTCAGCCCGTGAAACGCTGGCCCTGCACCAGACCGAGCAGTGGCGCGACCAGCTGATTGCCGACGAAGACGCCGTAGGCCAGTGGATCACCCAGTTCCCGCGCACTGACGCACAGCAACTGCGTGCCTTGGTGCGCCAGGCCCGCAAGGACGCCAAACCGCACGACCAGGACGCCGAGTCCAAAGGCCTCGCACAACGCCATGGCCGCGCTTACCGGGAGATTTTTCTGCTGGTGCGCGGGCAACTCTCAGGCGGTGTGGATGTGCCGGAGAACGATGCATCTGCGGGAACGTACGCGCCATGAGCGAAAACCAAGCGACGCCCGTTCGCCCTGAGCTTGTCGAAGGGCAAGTGGATTTCGACCCCATCAAAATCGGCATCGTCTCTATCAGCGACCGCGCTTCCAGCGGCGTGTACGTGGACAAAGGCCTGCCCGCCCTTCAAGACTGGCTCACCCGTGCCCTGCAAAACCCCATCACATTCGAGCCGCGCCTGATCCCCGATGAGCAGGCCCGCATCAGCGCCACGCTGATCGAGCTGGTCGATGCCGGTTGCCACCTGGTGCTCACCACCGGCGGCACCGGCCCGGCCCGGCGCGATGTAACACCCGAGGCCACGCTGGCCGTGGCGCACAAGGAAATGCCGGGTTTTGGCGAGCAGATGCGCCAGCTCAGCCTGAAGTTCGTCCCCACGGCGATCTTGTCGCGCCAGGTGGCGGTAATTCGGGACAGCAGCCTCATCATCAACCTGCCGGGTCAGCCCAAGGCTATCCAGGAAACGCTGGAAGGCCTGAAAGACACCGAAGGCCAATCCCTCGTCAACGGCATCTTCGCCGCCGTACCCTACTGCGTGGATCTGATCGGCGGGCCGTACATGGAGACGAACGACGCGGTGTGCAAGGCGTTTCGGCCCAAGTCAGCCGTGCGTCCTGCGCGATAGAACTGCCTGCGCCAACACGCACACAAACAAGCGCAAGGCGTTGAGACGGTCAACCCACTGAGCCCCTACTTTTTGGTTTGCGTCCGCGATGATGGCGAGGTGCGCTACAACTTCACAGCCCCTAAGCAGGTTCTAGAAATCTTCCGCGCTTTGTGCCAGGGCAAGACCGAGCCCTATGCCGACCTGTTTACCGGCCGAGGCGGAAAACTCATGGACGCGACCAAGGCAGTGAAGAGCAATACCGACTTTGACTTGATGACCTGGTTGGTGATAAAGTAGGTACGTTTTCATGAATACATTTTAAGGAGCGCATCATGCTTCCCACCGCCAAAGTATTTGCCAACGGGCACAGCCAGGCTATTCGTTTGCCTAAGGCATTTCGCGTAGATGTCGAAGAAATGTGGATTGCCCGGAACGAGGTCACGGGCGAGATCACGCTCAAACCCAAAGACACAGAAGAATTACGCCAACGACGGCTCGACGCATTGATGGCATCTATTGCTGAAACCCCCCTGCCAGACAGCTTTTTGTCGGATGCCAGCCGCAAAAACGACCCGCCGAAGAACCCATTTGAGGACTGGGCAGGTAGCCCTGCCCAAAGCCCCCCAAAACGCGCAGTAAAGCGCCCTGCAACGCGCCTCTCAAAAATCAAGGAAACCCCTTGATTAAGTACTTGGCTGACACCAATATCTTGGGCTACTTTGCGCGCAACAGTTCTGCCGCATTGCAAAAGCGCCTGCTGTCCGCGCTGAAAAAGCAGGAAGTCGCCATCTCCGTCATCACCCGCGCCGAAACGCGGTTTGGCCTTGCGCTGCTGCAACCGGATGACAAACGTCGCCGCACCATTGATTTGCTGCTCAATGAGTTTCCGGTTTTGCCGTGGACTGGGGAGGCAGCAGACCGCTACGGCGAAATCGCGGCCCACCTACAGCAAACCGGGCAGCCCATTGGCGTGATGGACACCCAAATCGCCTCGCATGCGCTGGTGCTGGGCTTGTCTTTGGTCACGCACAACACACGGCATTTCAAGCGCGTGCCGGGGTTGAAGCTTGAAGACTGGATGGGTTGAAGATGACAACGCACCGAACCACATGAGCAACAAGCAGCTTCGCACCAACCTACAGACTGCGCTGCAAAACCCACAGACTGTCGCAACGGTGGCCGAAGGTGGTAAGCAACCTTCTGAAGGTGGTAACCAGAGCTTGCCACCTTTGCCGCCAGAACTCGCCAGCAGAATGCCCCCAAAGGGCCAACACATGGGAAGCCCCGCCTTGCGGCAATTGATTCAGGATTTGTGTGGGTGGCAAGCTTTGCGGGGAGAGCAATTGGCCACACTTTTGGGCAAGGACTGGTTTTTCAGTATCCCGAGTCACCGAATCATGCGCTTCAGGCTTACATGCGGCCCAGGCTCATCCGTGCGAATTCTTCAAACGCATCTGCAGGCAGCGGTTGACCGAAGAAATAGCCCTGAAACGCGTGACAACCTGCGTTAACCAGAAAATCCTGTTGCTCCTGTGTTTCTACGCCCTCCGCCATGACGCCCAAGCCGAGGCTATGGGCCAGATTAATAACTGTTTTGGCGATGGCGGCATCATTCGAGTCAATCAACACGTCGCGGACAAAGGACTGGTCAATTTTCAATTCATCCAGAGGCAGGCGTTTGAGATAAGCCAGTGAGGAATAGCCGGTGCCGAAGTCGTCCAGCGCAAAGCCGATGCCGCAGGCTTTAAGGGCTGTCATCTTCGCGATGATGTCCTCAATATTGTCCACAAACAGTGTTTCGGTCAACTCCAGCTTGAGTCGCTCTGGGGGTGCCCCGGCGCGCTCCACAATGGTCAGCACTTGCGTCACAAAATCACTTTGGCGGAATTGTTGGGCGCTGACATTGACCGAAACCGTGAGAGGCGCCAGCGCGGGCTCCCCCGCCCAAGCCGTGAGCTGATTGCACGCGGATTCAAGCACCCAGTACCCCAGGGGCAAGATCAGCCCACTCTCTTCAGCAGCCGGTATGAAGTCGGCGGGCTCAATCATGCCGCGCTGGGGATGTTGCCAACGCACCAGCGCTTCCGCACCCGCCAATTGACCAGCGCCGACGATCTGCGCCTGAAAGTGGATCAGGAATTGCGACTGAATCATGGCCTGCTGCAAGTCATGCTCCAGTGCCACGCGTTCATGCACTTCAGCCGCCATGACTGGATCAAAGAATCGAACAGCATTTCGGCCCAACGCCTTGGACTTGTACATGGCGAGATCGGCCTGCTTCATCAGAACGTCAACGTCTGTACTTTCGCCCTTGAACAGGCTCACGCCTACACTTGCCGTGCTCTTGTGGGATAGCTCACCGAGTGCGTAAATAGCTCTGAGCGCGGTCAGGATGTGCTCTGCGATGGTTTGCGCCGTTGTGTGTGCCAGTTCCGGGTCCTTGCCCAAGCCCGCCAAAATCACCACAAATTCATCGCCGCCCAAGCGGGCGACCACGTCGCCCACGCGCACCGCATGCGTCAAGCGTTGAGCGACTTGCTTCAACAACTGGTCTCCCATCGCGTGACCCAACGTGTCATTGAGCGTTTTGAAGTTGTCCAGATCAATGAACATCAAGGCTCCGTACTGGTCGCTTGCAGCACCGTCGGCCATGAGCTGCTTGATTCGCTCTCGCAGTAGCGTCCGGTTGGGCAAGCCCGTCAGTTGATCAAAATAGGCCAGCTCGGTGATGGTCTTTTCTGCCTTCTTGCGCTCTGTAATATCCTGATGCACACCAATGTAATGCGTCACCGCCAAGGCCTCATTTCTCACCGCAGAGATGGTTAGGAATTTGGGATAAATTTCGCCGCTCTTGCGTCGATCCCAGACTTCTCCCTGCCACTCACCGGTCGCCTGAATCTTGGTCCACATGTCCCGATGAAAGTGATCGTCGTGTTGCTCTGACCGAAGAAAGTGCGGCGTCATGCCCTGGGATTCTTCAGCCGTGTAGCCCGTCATCCGGGTATAGGCTTGGTTAACTCGAAGAATCACATGATTGGCGTCTGTGATAACCATACCTTCCTGCGTCTGGAAGGCCGACGCTGCGATGCGCAAGGACTCTTCCGCGCGCTGGCGTTCGGCGTCATCAGTCCGGTCGGTGACAAAACCGTGCCAAAGGACCGATCCGTCAGCCTCACGCTGTGGCAAGGCGTCGCCAAACAACCAGCGCACCTCGCCGTCAGTCAACCGCACTCGGTACTCGTGCCGCCAAGGGCTCAGACTGCGCGCCGAGATGTGGATAGAGGACATGAATTCTTCTGCATCTTCGGGGTGGAGCAAGGCGAGAAAGCTGGTCGCATCCTCACGCACGTCCTGCGGATTCAGTCGGTAGATGTCCCAAATGGCGGCGCTGGCATAGGGAAGGCAGGTGCTGCCATCGGGTCTTAAACAAAATTGATAAAGCATCCCAGGCACCAGACGGGCAATGGTTTCCAGCCGCTCTTGGCTTATTTGCGCGGCCTCCTTGACCTGCCTGCGCAGCAGGGAGGCCTGTTCGATGCGCATGAGGTAGCGCTTGAACAGAACCAAGCCCAACAACAACAAGCCCGAAACAATGATCGCAGCCCGCACCGCTTCTTGTCGCCAACCGCTTAGGGCCTGCTGCTTGTTGAGATTCACGACCACCACGAAAGGGTAGTCGCTGGAGGCGCGATAGGCCGCCAAGATCGCGTGATCTTCATCAGAATCCGGTTCAAATTGCCCAGATTCGGCCCCCGCAAGCCGAGTGACCCAACCCTCAAAGCGACGACCCGATAGCTGCCGCGTGTCGGTTGAGAGCAAGAGGGTGCCGTCATTGCGCAACAGACTCACCGCTCCCATCTCAGCGGCGATGCTGCGGTCAAAATAGTTAAGGAAATAATCGGTATTGATGGTGGCCAACAAAGACACCACGTGCCCATCCTCGGCAGCAACCGAGCGCAACACAGGAATAAAGTCCAACGCCCTGAGCTCAGCAGCCTTTTCGGGCGTGGTCTCCCGCCCCTCATGGAAATCGCGACCGACCCAAGGCGAACCAATGCGAAACATAGGCCTTTCTTCCGTCGTTTGCGGCAAAAAATTGGTCAAATTGACGCTCACGCCGATGTTGCGCGGATTGGAACTTGCGGTGATCTTTCCCTCGCGCCCCAGTACTGAGAGGGAGCGCAGGTAGGGCGTGTGTCTGAGCAATACTGAAAATTTTTCGGCCAACTGAGCGTCATCCTTGGCCGCTCCCATGGTCAGGTCAACGAGCTTCAAAGTCTGTGTGAGTTGAATCTCGAATGTGCGCGCGTAAATGGCCGCCACATCGAAGTTACGGCTGATGGCGATCTCTCGAAAATTCCAGAGGGCGTAGCTGGTAGTTGCCATTGTGATCATCACAACGATCACCGTCACCCTAAAAAAAATCGGGCGGCGTACGCGGTCACTGGTGTCTGGCATGACGCGTTTATTTCAACAGCACGATGGGGGCAAGCTTGTGGCGCTGGGCCGCCTTCTGCAGGCGGCCGTCGGCCTTGATCGCAGCGACAAAGCGCTCAATACGGTCATGCCAGCGATCATCCCCCAGCGGCATGGCGTAGGCATAGGAGGTGAGATGAAACGGCTCAGGCGGCTCAATCAGCCGCGCCCAGTCCGTGGTTTCCAACATGCGACGGCTGAACGGGTAGTCGGTCATGAAGACATCGGCCCGGCCGGACTCCACCTCTTGCTCGCGCCCCTGGGGTGCGGCAGTGACCAATAAATTGGCGGACTTCAGGCTGTCGCGCATAGCGGCCTCGTGGTAAGTGCCTTTGGCCACTGCCACAGCCACGCCTGGCATGTCGATGTCAGCCCACCGCTGAATGCGGCGATTGCTGCGCGTTGTGATGGCAAAGATGCCACTAGCCAGATACGGGCTACTGAATCTGAGATTTTGTTGGCGCTGCGCGGTGATACCAATGCCAAACATGGCAATGTCACAGCGGTCTTGCTCCAGGTCGTCAATCAAGCGAGCGAAAGAACTGTCCACAAAGCGCAGTGTCGCCCCCACATCCTTGGCCAATTCCCCGGCCATGTCGATGTCAATGCCGGAGAGTTGTTGCGTCTTGGGTGAACGGTAAGAGATGCCGTAGTAGTCGGGCCAGATGCACACCCGCAACTCTTTGGCCCTGAGCACCTGATCAAGCCGGCTGGGCTGGGCCCAAGCGACACCGCTCAAAAGAAAACCAAATGCCAGAGAAATGGTCAGTTTTTTCACATAGCCCCCTTTTGAATTGTGCTGCATCTTGCATAGAGGTGCAAGACGCAAGTCCAAATCAGGCGTTGCTACTTCCCCACCAACTGATTCAACTTCGCCGCCTCAAAGCTCTCGCTGCGGGCCGCATCGTCAGGATGCAACGCTGGTGCAGACTGCCCTTTGGCGAGTTGGTCGATGGCCTGCCACAGCAAAGCAATCTGGTGCTCTTGCGAAGAAGCGTTGTCGATCAGACCGCGCATGGCCAGGCTCAAGGGGTCGTCGTTTTGCGTGACGCCGTAGGCCGAGAAGCCCAGGCGGGAGGCAGTTTCTTCGCGTTTGAGGTCTGATTGGGCTTCGATGATGCGCGCTGGGTTGCCCACTGCCGTGGCCCCTGGGGGCACGGGTTTGGTGACCACCGCGTTGGAGCCGATACGCGCCCCATCGCCCACGGTAAAGCCGCCCAATACTTTGGCCCCTGCACCCACCACCACGTCCCGGCCCAGCGTGGGGTGACGCTTGGCGCCTTTGTAGAGCGAAGTGCCGCCCAAGGTGACGCCGTGGTAGATAGTGCAACCACTGCCCACCTCGGCGGTTTCGCCAATCACCACGCCCATGCCGTGGTCGATGAACACGCATTGCCCGATCTTGGCAGCGGGGTGAATCTCAATGCCGGTGAGGATGCGCGAGCAGTGCGCAATAAAACGTCCCAGCCACTTGAAGCCGTGGTTCCAGCACCATTGGGCACGGCGATGCAAAAACAGCGCGTGCAGGCCGGGGTAGCAGGTCAGCACTTCCCAAGCGGTGCGGGCGGCCGGGTCACGGTCCAGGATGCATTGGATGTCGGAGCGTAGGCGGGCAAACATGCTTGAAGTTTAGCCTTTTGTCGGCCCTTGAGTGCGTGCGGCCACGTCCAGCATGGCTTTGGCCACGCCGCGCAAGATGTGGATTTCTTCTTGCGTTATTTCTGCCCGGTTGAACAGTTGATTCAAGCGTGGCATGAGTTTTTTGGGTGCGGCGGGGTCCAAAAAGTCAACCGCAATAAGGGCCTGCTCCAAATGCGAAAGCATGCCGGAGACCTGCTGTGCGTCGGCCAGCCGTCGAGGTAACTCCGCACGAACAGCGAGCGGCAGGGGTGTGGGTAGAGCGGATGTCGGGGGCGATTTTAAAAAGCGCAGCGTATGAGCCCCCGGCATCTGCTCTGCCCGCACCCCGGATTCATCGCTCAACCCTTCGACAGGCTCAGGGCGAACGGAATCAACGAAACCACCAAGCGCCAGCCGCCATTCATACGCAATCACTTGCAAAGCCGCCGCCAGATTAAGCGAGCCGAAGTTGGGGTTGGTCGGGATGCTCAGGCAGGCGTGGCAGCGGTACACATCTTCATTGATCATGCCAAAGCGTTCGGAACCGAACAAGAAGCCCATGCCTTGCATTTGGCCGTCATTCCTGGCTTGACCGGAAATCCAATCTTCGGGCTGGACTGATTGCTCCGGCGCTTCTGGATTCCCGCCTTCGCGGGAATGACGTAATTGAGGCTCGTTGGACTGACGTGCGAGAGGCTCGCCGGTATGGCGCATGAGCGACTCAAAATGTTCCCGAGGCGTCACCGTGGGTGGGCCGAAGTCACGCGGGGTCATGGCGGTGGCGCACAGGTGCGTCATGCCGTCCAGCGCCTCGTCCAGCGTGTCCACGATGCGGGCGTTGGCCAGCACATCCAGCGCACCACTGGCGCGTTGGATGGTTTCTTCGCGGCGCAGCACATTGGCCCAGCGCGGGGCCACCAGCACCATCTCGCTAAAGCCCATGACTTTGATGGCCCGCGCCGCCGCCCCCACATTGCCCGCGTGGCTGGTATTGAGCAGAATGAAGCGGGTGCGCCAGGGTGATGTTTGGAGGGGGGCTTGCATGAAGAATGGGCTTGGGCGGGTAAAATCGGGCTATTGTCGCTGCCCGCATCGCCGTGCAGATTCTTGATCTTAATCAGTTGGGGACAGAGCTAAAGGTCTGTCCCACAATCTATAAAACTTATGTCCTCACCCAACCTCCACCCCATGATCAATGTGGCCATCAAGGCCGCCCGCACCGCAGGCTCCATCATCAACCGCGCCGCGCTCGATCTGGAAGCGGTGCGCATTTCGCAAAAACAGATCAACGACTATGTGACTGAAGTTGATCACGCGAGCGAGCAAGCCATCATCGAGACCCTGCTCACCGCCTACCCCGGCCACGGCATCATGGCTGAAGAGTCGGGCAGCGAGCATGGCGCGAAGGACTCCGAATTCGTCTGGATCATTGACCCGCTGGACGGCACCACCAACTTCATCCACGGCTTCCCCTTTTACTGCGTCAGCATTGCGCTGGCCGTGAAGGGCAAGATCGAGCAAGCCGTGATTTACGACCCCACCCGCAACGACCTCTACACTGCCACCAAAGGGCGCGGCGCGTTTGTGAATGACCGCCGCCTGCGCGGGAGCAAGCGCACCGATCTGCGCCAGTGCCTGCTGGCTACCGGCTTCCCCTTCCGCCAGGGTGACGACTTCAAACAGCACTTGGCCATTTTGGGCGACATCATGCCGCGCACAGCGGGTCTGCGTCGCCCCGGCGCAGCGGCGCTGGACCTGGCTTTTGTGGCCGCTGGTTTGACCGATGGATTTTTCGAAACCGGCCTACAGCCCTGGGACGTGGCGGCGGGCTCGCTACTGGTGACCGAGGCCGGTGGCCTGGTGGGTAACTTCACCGGCGACTCCAACTTTTTGGAGCAAAAAGAATGCCTGGCCGCCAGCCCGCGCATCTACGGCCAGTTGGTGTCCATCCTGGGCAAATACAGCAAGTTCGCCAGTGCGGGCGAGAAGGCCGCAGTGCGCCAGGCGGCGCAAGCCCCCGCCACGGCAGACGACGCACCGCTGGAAAAACCGTTCGAGTAACTCGCCCCAGACTTGGGTTCCCAGAGAACCGCCGAGCCACCGATCCGGGTGGCACCGGCTTGCTAGACTCCTGCGCATGACCGACTCAGCTCCGCCGCACACCCCCATGATGGCCCAGTACCTGGCCATCAAAGCCGAGTACCCCAACACCCTGGTTTTCTACCGCATGGGCGACTTTTATGAGTTGTTCTTTGCCGATGCCGAAAAAGCCGCCGCGCTGCTCAACATCACGCTGACCCAGCGCGGCCAATCCGCCGGGCAACCCATCGCCATGGCGGGCGTGCCCTTCCATGCGGTGGAGACTTACCTGGCTCGTCTCATCAAGCTGGGTGAATCGGTGGCGATTTGCGAGCAGGTGGGCGAAGTGGGTGCGTCCAAAGGGCCGGTGGAGCGCAAGGTGCTGCGCGTCGTCACCCCCGGCACGCTGACCGACAGCGCACTGCTGAGCGACAAAACCGAATCGCTCCTGCTCGCCATCCACCAAGGCCCGCGCAACCGCTGCGGCCTGGCCTGGTTGAGCGTGACGCAAGGCGAAGTCTTTCTGGCCGAGTGCCCGCCTGACGAGTTGGCTGAATGGGTGGCCCGCATTGCGCCGGGCGAATTGATCTACAGCGCCGGGGCCACATCGGCGTTCGAGGTACGGCTGTTGGGCCTGCGTCAATCGGGCACGCTTTCAGGCGCTATTTCTTTCAGCCTTCGCCCCGAATGGCAGTTTGACAGCGCCTCGGGCGTGACCAAGCTGCTGGCTCAGCTCAAAGCGAGCAGCTTGACCCCATGGCAGGCCGAAGGACTGCCCCAGGCCCATGCCGCCGCCGCCGCGCTGCTGACCTACGCCGAGCACACCCAAGGTCGCGCGCTCACCCATGTGCACAGCGTGCGCGTGCAGCGCAGCGATGAGCTGATCGACCTACCGCAAACAACCCGCCGCAACCTGGAGCTGGTGCAGACCCTGCGCGGAGAGGACTCGCCCACGTTGTTTTCGCTGATGGACACCTGCATGACCGGCATGGGCAGCCGTTTGCTCAAGAACTGGCTGCTCAGCCCGCTACGGGACCGCCGTATCCCCCAGCAACGGCTGGACGCCATCGCCATGCTGCGCCAAGGCCCTTGGTCAAAGCTGCGTGAGCAGCTCAAAGGCAGCAGCGACGTGGAGCGCATCACCGCCCGCATCGCCTTGCGCCAGGTGCGTCCGCGTGAGTTGATCGCCTTGCAGCAGACGCTACAAAAAACAGAGCTGCTTACGCTCGTTCTTCAAGGGTTTCAGGCGCTTTTGTCACAAATTTCAGGGCACTTGATGCCCCCTGCGGGCTGTGCCGACCTGCTCCAGCGCGCCCTGTTGGACGAGCCCGCCGCGCTGGTCCGCGATGGTGGCGTTATCCGGGACGGCTTTGACGCCGAACTCGACGAGCTGCGCGCCATCCAGACCAATTGCGATGCGTTTTTGCTCGACCTGGAGGTGCGAGAGAAAGCCCGAACCGGCATTGCCAACCTGCGCGTGCAGTTCAACAAGGTGCACGGCTTTTTCATCGAGGTCACGCAGGGACAAATCGACAAAGTGCCGGACGACTACCGGCGCCGCCAGACGCTCAAGAATGCCGAGCGTTTCATCACCCCCGAACTCAAGGCCTTTGAAGACAAGGCCCTGAGCGCGCAAGACCGCGCCCTGGCGCGCGAGAAGTGGCTGTTTGAGCAAGTGCTGGACCAATTGCAGCCGCACGTCCCTGCCCTCACCCAGCTCGCCCGCGCGCTGGCCACGCTGGATGCACTCACCGCGCTGGCGGAGCGCTCCCTCACGCTGGACTGGTGCGCGCCGCAGTTTGTGGCTGAGCCCTGCATCGACATTGCGCAGGGTCGGCACCCAGTAGTGCAGGCCAGGCTGGCAGAAACCAGCCGGGGAGAGTTCATCGCCAACGACACGCGTCTGGGGCCCAAGCAACGCATGCAGATCATCACCGGCCCGAACATGGGCGGCAAATCGACCTACATGCGCCAGATTGCCGTCATAACGCTGCTGGCCAGCATGGGCAGTTACGTCCCGGCAGCCAGTTGCCGACTCGGCCCCATCGACGCCATCCACACCCGCATTGGCGCGGCAGACGACCTGGCCAACGCGCAGTCCACCTTCATGCTGGAGATGCTGGAGGCCGCGCAAATCCTGCACAACGCCACGCCCAACTCGCTGGTGCTGATGGACGAAATCGGCCGAGGCACCTCCACCTTCGACGGCCTGGCGAAGGCCAGCCCCAATACCACGCAAAAGCACGACCCCACCCACGCCAACACCCTGTTTGCCACGCACTACTTTGAGCTGACCGAGTTCCCCGCCAAGCATCACGCCGCCGTCAACGTGCACGTCAGCGCCACCGAGTCCGGCCACGACATCGTCTTTTTGCACGAGATCCAAAGCGGCCCGGCGAGCCGCAGCTACGGCATCCAGGTTGCCCGTCTGGCCGGCATGCCCGCCGCCGTGCTCAACCACGCCCGCCACGCCTTGGCCACGCTGGAGGCCCAGGCGCTTGAGTCTCAAGCCCAAGTTGATTTGTTTGCGACGCCGGTGGCAACTGAGGTTGATATAGAAAACGGAGCTGCTCACGCAATCGAAGCGGCGCTTGCAGCCATCAACCCCGATAATTTAAGCCCGCGCGAGGCGCTGGAGGCGCTGTACAAGCTCAAGCAGATTCAGGCCAAGCCACAATGAATGACGCGAATCAGGTATCGTAGCCAAGCAGCCCCTCATGACATCAAAGCGAGACGAAAATGATCACTCAATTGAAACAACGCATTGATGAAAAACTCGAACACCTGAGCGAGTGGTCCAGCGACGCAGACGAGCGGGCCTACCGTGACCTATAAGCGTTTTGAGGTGGTGCGCGTACCGTTTCCATTGATTCCGGCTGCTTCCTCGCGGGATCAGGTCGGCGGCGTACTCAGCTCCGCGGCTGTCCCCCGTGTCGGCCGATTGCCGACGACTCCGCCATTATGCCGCTGCGCTGAGTGCGCCGCCGACCTAATCCGACCAACGTGGCGGGTGCTCCACCGCCGCAGACCAGCCGTGCTCGCTGCCTCGGTGTTTGGGGTGGCTGGCGTAGCGGCATCAAGGAGGAGCCCAAAGGGCGGGGGACAGCCGCGTAGTCAGCCACCGCAAGCGCCGGGGCGTACAAAGATATGGCGTCCAATTCCTGCCGCTCAAACACCAGCTCAAACCCATCGGCGTCGTGAACTTCGGACCGCTCAATAGTGCCCCTTATGACCCCACAAGACTTCATCGCCAAATGGGGCACCGGCGGCCCGGCGGCTGCGCTGAACGAGCGCCAAGGCGCGCAGGCGCACTTCATGGATTTGTGCCACCTGCTGGGCGTGCCCACACCGGGCAGCGAGGGCGATTACATCTTCGAGCAAAACACCCTCTTGCTGGGTGAAGCTCGCGGTTATGCCGATGTTTTCATGCGCAACCACTTCGCCTGGGAAAACAAAGCCCCTGGCCGCAACCTGGACACGGCGCTCAAGCAACTGCTCAACTACAGCCTGGCCCTGAGCAACCCGCCGCTGCTGGTGGTGTGCGACCGCCTCACCACCCGCATTCACACCCAGTTCAACGGCCACCCCTCCGAGGTGCACACCGTGCTGCTACACGAGCTGGACCAGCCTGACAAGCGCGCCCTGCTGCGCCGCCTGTGGACGGATCCCGAGAGCTTTCGTCCCAAAAAAACCAGCCGTGACATCACCGAGGCCGCCGCCAAGAGCTTTAGCACCCTGGCCGATGGCCTGCGCAAGCGTGGCCCAGACAAAACCGCCAACCCAGTGGGCTGGCAAGCACGGGCCGACGAAGTGGCCCATTTTTTAACGCAGTGCCTGTTCTGCTTTTTTGCCGAAGACGTGGGCCTGCTGCCGGGGCGCATGTTCGAGCAACTGGTGAACAAAAAAACGCTGACCAGCGACAAGCTCACTGAAGGCTTGATCAATCTGTTCACCGTCATGCGCAAGGGCGGCTTGTACGGCAATGACGAGATTCCTTGGTTCAACGGCGGTCTGTTCAAAAAAGTGAGCGTGCCTGCCCTGTCCATCATGGAGGTAACCGAGCTGCGCAACGCCGCCGCGCTGAACTGGTCGGCCATTGACGTGTCCATTTTCGGCACCCTGTTTGAACGTGGGCTGGACCCGAGCAAGCGGAGCCAGTTGGGCGCCCACTACACCGACCCGGCCACCATTTTGCGCATCGTTGAGCCGGTGTTGACCCGCCCATTGCTACAAAAATGGGAGCTGCTTGTGCAGTCTATTAAAGGGCTACTGGCCAAAAGCACCCGAAAAGGTGATAAAAATTACCGCGCCGCGCAGACCCGCTTCATTGAGTGGCTGGAGCAGCTCAAAGACTTCCGCGTGCTGGACCCGGCCTGTGGCAGCGGCAATTTTCTGTTTCTCGGCTTGAAGGCGCTCAAAGATATTGAGCACCGCAGCCACATCGAAGCCGCAGCCTTGGGGCTGGACCGGCAGACCGATCTGGTGACCGGCCCGCACAACGTGCTGGGCATCGAGTTGAACGAGTACGCCGCCGAGCTGGCGCGGGTGACGGTGTGGATTGGCGAGTTGCAGTGGCGCATGGCCCACGGCTACGAGTTCAAAACCAACCCTGTTTTGGAGCCGCTGAACCACATTGAGTGTCGGGATGCGCTCATCTCTTTTAACCCTGAGTCCCTTTCCGTTAGCTCTGAGTCCCTCTCCGTTCGCCCTGAGCTTGTCGAAGGGTTGAATGCAGAGGTGGTGGGCACGGACTCCGGGGCACGGGCGGGGCAGATGCCGGGGGCTCATACGCTGCGCTCTTTGAAATCGCCCCCAGCCTCCGCCCCGCCCACGCCCCTCCCCGTTCGGGCTGAGCCTGTCGAAGCCCCCTGGCCCAAAGCCAGCGTGGTGATTGGGAATCCGCCGTTTTTAGGGGGGAGCAAGAAGCGGCGTGAATTGGGCGACGATTACTTTGACGTTTTAAATACTGTGTATGCGGGCCGCGTACCGGGTGGTGCCGATCTGGTTTGTTACTGGTTTGAAAAGGCGCGCAAACACATTCAAGAGCAAGGCCTGGGCGCTGCGGGCTTGGTCGCCACACAAGCCATTCGCTCGGGCAGCAACCGCACGGTGCTGGACGCCATCACCCGCGAGACCCGCATCTTTGACGCCTGGGCTGACGAAGAATGGGTCAACGAAGGGGCTGCAGTCCGCGTCTCGTTGATCAGCTTTGGCTGGGGCGATTGCTGCTTTTTGAACGGCCAGCGGGTGGAGTGCGTGACGGCTGATTTGAGCAGCGGTGTGGACTTTGACCTCACCACCGCAAAAGCCTTGACCGAGAACACCAACACAACGTTTGAAGGGACGAAAAAATACGGGGACTTCGACATCCCCGGTGAACTCGCCCGGCACTGGTTGCAGCAACCCAATCCCCATGGAAAATCCAATGCAGAGGTGGTCAAGCCTTGGCGCAATGGGCAGGACTTGAGCCGACGGCCTAGCGACACGTGGATTGTCGATTTCGGAATCGGCATGAGTGAATCTGATGCCTCTCTGTTTGAAGCCCCGTTTACCCACATCCTCAGAACAGTCAAACCGGGTCGCCTCGCTGCAAAACTGCCCCAGCAATGGTGGCTCCATGAACGCGCTCGCGTGGCCTTACGCGAAGCGCTGCGCAGCCTGCCCCGCTACATCGTTACCCCCCGCGTCGCCAAACACCGCTTCTTCCTGTTTCTTGATGCCACCGTGCTGCCCGACACGCGCCTGAACGTCATCAGCCGAGCGGACGACCTCACCTTCGGCATCCTCTCCTCCCGCATGCACGAAGTCTGGTCACTGGCCAACGCGTCGATGCACGGTGTTGGCAATGACCCCACCTACAACGCCAAATCCTGTTTCGAAACCTTCCCCTTCCCCCCCGGCCTGACCCCCGCCGACACCGCGCACCAGCAGACCGAAGTCATCGAAGGTGGCGCCCTGATCCCCGCCCACTTGAACGACGAGCCCAACGAGGCGCGGGCAAGGCGGCTGTCGGGGGCGATTTCAAAAAGCGCAGCGTATGAGCCCCCGGCAGCCGCCTTGGCCGCGCCGGATCAAGAGCGAGGGAATTCAAAAGCTGCCAAGGCTTCGACAAGCTCAGCCCGAACGGAGAGGGGTTTGCGCGATGCGGCCGTGGCCATCGCCAACGCCGCCAAGAAACTGAGCGACCTGCGAGACCACTGGCTCAACCCGACCGAGTGGACGCAGCGCGTCAAAGAGGTCACCCCACTGGGCATGGATCAGTCGCCCTACCCCGACAGAATCGTGCCCAAAACAGGCATCAGCGAGGCCGACCTCAAAGCCCTGCAAAAGCGCACGCTCACCAATCTGTACAATCTGCGCCCCGCCTGGCTGGCCATGGCACACCAGCAGCTCGACGCCGCCGTGGCCGCCGCTTACGGCTGGAGCGACTACACGCCCGAGATGGCGGACGACGAGATTTTGAAGCGCTTGCTGGGGTTGAACTTGACGCGCGCCACCACGGCCTGATCGCCCACAGATATGACCCACCCCACCCTCGTCTTCTCCCACGCCAACAGCTTCCCCGCCAGCACCTACCGGGTACTGTTTGCTGGCCTGCGGCAGCGTGGCTTCAAGCTCAGGGCGATTGAAAAACTGGGGCACGACCCGCGCTACCCGGTCACCAACAACTGGCCGCATCTGGTGCAGCAACTGGCCGATTTCGCCCAGCGTGAAGTCGGTAAAAATGGGGTGCCCGTCATTCTGCTGGGCCATTCGCTGGGCGGGTTTCTCAGTGTCATGACGGCAGCCCTTCACCCTGAGCTGTGCTGCGGTGTGCTGATGCTGGACTCGCCCTTGTTGGGCGGCTGGCGCGCCACCGGCCTGGGCATGGCCAAGAGCACGCAACTCATAGGGTCGGTATCGCCCGGTGCCGTCAGCCGCAAGCGGCGCAACAGCTGGCCCGATGCGGTGGCAGCGTTGGAGCACTTTCGCCACAAGAAGGCGTTTGCCCACTGGGATGCGCAGGTCTTGCAGGACTATGTGGAACACGGCATGCATGAGGCGGACGGTAAGCGCGTGCTGAGTTTTGACCGCGACATTGAAACCGCCATCTACAACACCCTGCCCCACCACCTGGAGCGCCTGCTGCAGCGCCACCCGCTCAAATGCCCGGCGGCCTTTATCGGCGGCACCCATTCGGTAGAACTCAAGCAGGTGGGCTTGGCCTTGACCGAGAAAGTCACCAAGGGCCGGTTGATGATGCTGGACGGCTCGCACCTGTTCCCGATGGAGCAGCCCGAGGTGACGGCAGCGGCGATGGAGGCCGCGCTGCTGAACATCAGTCACCTGTACACACCAATTCCCCGTTCGGGCTGAGCCTGTCGAAGCCCTGCAACCCTTCGACAGGCTCAGGGCGAACGGGACGGGCTCAAGCCGACCACTGCACCGCGCCGCTCCAGGCCGTGGCCAGCACCACGATGCCGAAGACGATGCGGTACCAGGCAAAGCCGACAAAGCTGTGGGTGGCGATGAAGCGCAGCAGCCAGCGAATGCACAACCAGGCGCTGATAAACGAGGCCACCAGTCCAACCGCGAACATGGGCAGATCAGCCAGTGAGAGCAGCGCGCGCTCCTTGAACAGGCTGTAGGCCCCGGCACCGATCAGCGTCGGGATGGCCAGGTAGAACGAGAAATCGGTCGCGGCCTTGCGCGACAGGCCCAGCAACATGCCGCCGATGATGGTGGCACCACTGCGGCTGGTGCCTGGGATCATGGCCAGGCACTGCACCAGGCCAACCTTGAGTGCGTCTTGCCAGGTCATGTCATCAACGTCGTTGATGCGGGCTGCACCTTGCGTGGACGCCGTATCACGCACTCTGGCGGCTTCGCGCCTCTCAGCCCACAAAATAATGAAGCCGCCAATGATGAAGGTGCTGGCCACCACCACAGGCGTGAAGAGATGCGCCTTGATGGCCTTGCCAAACAGCAGACCCAGCACCACGGCGGGGATGAAGGCGATCAGCACATTCAGCGCAAACTGCTGCGCCTGTTTTTGCGTGGGCAAGGCCAGCACCGTGTCGCGGATTTTTTGCCAGTACACCAGGATGACGGCAAAGATCGCACCGGTCTGGATGGCGATGTCAAACACCTTGGCCTTCTCGTCGTCAAAGCCCAGCAAAGCCCCAGCCAGGATCAAGTGGCCCGTGCTGGAGATGGGCAAAAACTCAGTCAACCCCTCGACCACACCCATAACGGCGGCTTTGATCAGCAATGAAATGTCCACGTGTACTCCTTGAAAGACCCTGAATTATCAGGGCCCATTGTTTTTGTCTCTTGACTCAATAAATGCGAATCGTTATCATTTGCATCAAAGGAACTTGTATGAAAAAACTTTTTGCTCTGCTCCCCCTGATCGCCCTGTCCGCTTGGGCGGCTGACCCCGAGTTCACGCTGGTCATCAAAGACCACCGATTCGAACCCACCGAATTGCGCGTGCCTGCCAGCCAGAAGGTCAAGCTCATCGTGCACAACCAGGACGCCACGCCCGAGGAGTTCGAGAGCCATGAACTCAATCGCGAGAAGGTCATCGCACCCGGTGCCAAGGCCAACATCTACATCGGCCCCCTGAAACCAGGCCGCTACCCCTTCATCGGCGAGTTCCATGAGAAAACGGCGCGCGGCGTCATCATTGCGGAGTAATTGAGCATGCTGAGTTCTGCCATCATCGTTTTCCGGGAAACCCTGGAAGCCGCCCTCATCATCGGCATCATCGCCGTGGCCACGCGCGATCTGCGCGCCCGTAACGCATGGCTGGGGACGGGCATCGCGGCCGGTGTCCTGGGCTCACTGCTGGTCGCAGTATTCACCGGGAAAATCGCCGATCTGGCCCAAGGCATGGGGCAGGAGTTGTTCAATGCGGGCATTCTGGGCTTGGCTGCCGTCATGCTGGCCTGGCACAACATCTGGATGACGCGTCATGGCATGGCCCTGGCGCGAGACGCCAAACAACT
>JANPNG010000166.1:0-4154 GCA_031427355.1 Hylemonella sp. | reverse complement strand
AGTCTTCAAGTCCTGCATGGCGGGAATGGTATCACAGACTTTTAAGCCCGAGTGAGGACTTTTCAGCAAAAAACTTTTCAAGTCGTATACTTGGGTCATGTTCCGTCGTAAACGTGAAGAGGCACCTCAACAAAATGCCGCCGATTCTATTAAAGCGGCAGCCGAACTTTTAACCGTGCGTTCCGAGAAAAACTTGCTCGAGTTGGCCATGCCTTCGATGACGATGTGCGGGTTGTAGGCCAGGATGTCGCGGTCTTTGCAGGTGCCGGGCTCGCCCTCGTCAGAGTTGCACACCAGGTACTTTTGACCGGGGAACTGGCGCGGCATGAAGCTCCACTTCAGACCGGTCGGGAAACCCGCACCACCGCGACCGCGCAGGGCCGACTCTTTGACCGTGGCAATCACCTGGTCTTGCGTCATGCCGACAACACCATCAACAGGCGTGGTTCCGTCTTGACCCAAAATTTTGCGCAAAGCTTGGTAGCCGCCGCGCGCCACGTAGTCCTTCAAACGCCAGTTGGCACCATCCAGGCCCGCCATGATTTGCGGATCGATGTGACGGTCATGAAAGCTGGTTTGCACGCCTGTGGCGGCAAATTGAGAGAGGATTTGTTCAGCGTTCATCACGTTGCACTCACAGATTTGAGGCCATCGATCAACTGATCCAGCTTGTCATTGCTCATGAAGCTGCACATGGTGCGGTCATTGACCAGCATCACCGGTGAATCGGCGCAGGCACCCAAGCATTCGCTTTGCTGTAGTGTGAACAGACCGTCAGGCGTGGTCTCACCCATGTGGATGCCCAGCTTGTGTTCCAGATGCTTCAAGGCAACTGCACCATCGCGCAATTGGCATGGCAGATTGGTGCAGACGTTGAGCTTGTACTTGCCGCAAGGCTTCTGGTTGTACATATTGAAGAAGGTCGTGACCTCATGCACGGCCATGGGAGCCATGCCCAGATAAGCGGCGACTTCGCGCTCGCTGTCCGTGCTGACATAGCCCAACTCTTGCTGGACGATGGCCAGGCAGGCCATGACGGCTGATTGCGCCTGATCGGCTGGGAACTTGGCGACCTCTTTGGCAAATCGCGCATGCATCGCCACTGAAAGTGGAGGCACATCCATCTGCTTGTTAGCGTTGGCGCTCATCGATCAATCTCTCCAAACACAATGTCCATGGTGCCGATGATGGCCACCGCGTCTGCAATCATGTGGCCGCTGGACATCTCGTCCATGCCCGCGAGGTGGGCAAAACCAGGGGCGCGAATTTTCAGGCGGTAGGGTTTGTTCGCCCCATCGCTCACGATGTAAATACCAAACTCACCCTTGGGGTGCTCAACAGCGGCGTAGGCCTCTCCCTCGGGCACGTGGAAGCCTTCGGTGAAGAGTTTGAAGTGGTGAATCAATTCTTCCATGTTGGACTTCATGGACTCACGGCTCGGTGCGGCCACCTTGTGGTTGTCGGTGATCACCGGGCCGGGGTTGACGCGCAACCAGTCCACACACTGCTTGATGATGCGGTTGGACTGCTTCATCTCTTCCATGCGCACCAGATAACGGTCGTAGCAGTCACCCGTCTTGCCGATCGGGATGTCAAAGTCCATCTTGTCGTACACGTCATAGGGCTGCTTTTTACGCAAATCCCACGCCACACCGGAACCGCGCAGCATCGCACCCGAGAAGCCCAGGTTCAAGGCACGCTCAGGCGTCACGACACCGATGCCCACGGTGCGCTGCTTCCAGATGCGGTTGTCGGTCAGCAGCGTGTGGTACTCCGCCAGATAGGTCGGGAAACGTTGGGTGAAGTCGTCAATGAAGTCGAGCAACGAACCCTGGCGATTGGTGTTGAGTTCCTTGATGGCTTTGGCATTGCGCACTTTGCTCGCCTTGTATTGCGGCATGGTGTCGGGCAAGTCGCGGTATACGCCACCAGGGCGGAAGTAGGCCGCATGCATGCGCGCACCGGAGACAGCCTCGTACATGTCAAACAGGTCTTCGCGCTCGCGAAACGCGTAAAGCAAAATGGTCATGGCACCGCAGTCCAGACCGTGCGCGCCAACCCACAACAAATGGTTGAGCAAGCGGGTGATTTCAGAGAACATCACCCGGATGTATTGCGCACGAATAGGCACCTCAATGCCCATCATTTTCTCGATCGTCAAGCAATAGGCGTGCTCATTGCACATCATCGAGACGTAGTCCAGCCGATCCATATAGGGCAAGGACTGGATGTAGGTCTTGCTTTCGGCCAATTTTTCAGTGGCGCGGTGCAGCAAACCGATGTGCGGATCAGCACGCTGAATGACTTCGCCATCGAGCTCCAGCACCAGGCGTAGTACGCCGTGGGCTGCCGGGTGTTGGGGGCCGAAGTTGAGGGTGTAGTTTTTTATCTCTGCCATAAATGAGTCACTTGCGCGCACACGCGCTTAGTGCAAGCCTCCGTAGTTGTCTTCACGGATGATGCGGGGGGTGATTTCACGCGGCTCGATGGTCACCGGCTGGTAAATCACACGCTTTTGCTCGGCGTCGTAACGCATCTCGACCTCACCGCTGAGCGGGAAGTCCTTGCGGAAGGGGTGGCCAATGAAACCGTAATCGGTGAGGATGCGGCGCAGGTCATCGTGACCTTCAAACACAATGCCAAACAGGTCGAAGGCTTCGCGCTCAAACCAGTTGGCCGAATTCCAGATCGGATTGACCGAGGGCACCACGGGAAAATGATCGTCAGGCGCAAACACTTTGAGGCGCAAACGCTGGTTCAAACTGATCGACAGCAAATGTGAGACCACGCCGTAGCGCTGCCCCTCCCACAAGCCCTCTTTGTAGTCGGAGTAATCCAGACCACACAGATCCATCAACTGCTCAAACTGGCAGCCGGGAGCGTCACGCAAGAGTTGCGCAGCCGCCAAATAGTCGTCTGCCGACACCACGACGGTGACTTCACCCAGCCGAACGTTGATGTCTTTAACACGATCACCCAAAACAGCAACAACGGTGTCTTTGATCGCAAGAGGATTTACAGCAAAAGCAGTCATCAAATCTTCCTCAAGCGCGTGCAATGGTTTGCGTGCGGCGAATTTTTTGTTGGAGCTGGATGATGCCGTAAATCAACGCCTCAGCCGTGGGCGGGCAACCCGGCACATAGACATCCACCGGAACGATGCGGTCGCAACCGCGCACTACCGAGTAACTGTAGTGATAGTAGCCACCACCATTGGCGCAAGAGCCCATGGACAGCACCCAGCGCGGCTCACTCATCTGGTCATACACCTTGCGCAAAGCAGGGGCCATTTTGTTGCACAGCGTACCGGCCACGATCATCAAGTCTGACTGACGCGGGCTGGGGCGAAACACCAAACCAAAACGGTCGGTGTCATAGCGTGCCGTGGCGGAATGCATCATCTCCACAGCGCAGCAGGCCAAGCCGAACGACATCGGCCACAGCGAGCCTGTCTTGGCCCAGTTCATCACCGAGTCGTAGGACGTGGTGACGAAGCCTTCTTTGAACACACCTTCAATCATTGCAGCAATCCTTATTCAAGCGGCTAGCGTGGGGGCCATCCCTATTCCCAATCCAAGGCGCCTTTTTTCCACTCGTAGACAAAGCCCACAACCAGAATGCCCAGGAACACGACTGCCGCCCAAAAACCACCCACACCCACATCCTTGAGCGCCACAGCCCAAGGAAACAAGAAGGCAATCTCAAGGTCGAACAGGATGAAAAGAATGGCAACGAGGTAGTAGCGTACGTCGAATTTCATGCGCGCGTCTTCGAACGCTTCAAAGCCACACTCGTAAGGGGAGTTTTTGGCCGCATCCGGGCGATTGGGGCCCAGGATATAACCCAGAACCTGGGGTGCGATGCCCACCCCGATACCCACCAAGATGAACAATAAAACAGGAAGATACTGATCGAGGTTCATCGTGAGGGTCTGATCACTGCAATACCCCATCAGGATGACTCCTGACAGGTCTGTTGTATGGTGCCGTCGGCGAGACTCGAACTCGCACAGCTTTCGCCACTACCCCCTCAAGATAGCGTGTCTACCAATTTCACCACGACGGCTAAGTCATTTGCCCGGTTGGCGTGAGGATTTTGGCTCACCAGGCAATCGAGAATTTTACCCTGAAATCACGCCGCTTCTCCCGAGGAGA
>JANPNG010000165.1:0-2944 GCA_031427355.1 Hylemonella sp. | reverse complement strand
GTCAAAGCCAAAGCCGAAGCGGGCGCTTTGTGGTGCAAGCATGCCTCAGACCATGCCCGCACCACAGGTGCCAAGCCTTGGAAATATTTATTGATTGCGCACGATGTGGTGACGGAGGACAAGCGGCTGGCGGACTACTTGCAATTTGGCGTTGTGCCTTTGTGACGGACGGAGTTGGTCACAGGGGGCTGTGTCACTTTTTGCAGTTATCTACGGCTTTTCGGCGGCCCAGCGCCGCAAGTTCTCCAAAAATATCGCCACCACGCGCTGAGCGTTGCCGTCTGAATGTCCGGCGGTGTGCGGGGTGACGATGACGTTTTCCAAACCCCATAGCGGTGAGACTGACACCAGGGGCTCATGCTCAAACACATCCAGGTAGGCACTGCCTAACTGGCCTGTGCGTAGCGCATCAATCACGTCTTGCTGCACCACCACTTCACCGCGCGCCACATTGATGAGACCTGCGCCTTGCGGCATCAAGGCCAGTGCGCGGGCATCGATCAAGCGGCGGGTTTGATCGGTCAGCGGGCAGGCCAGGATCAGCCAGTCGGCTTGGGGTAGCACCGTGGAGAAGTCTTTGAAGCTGACCATGCGCAGGCTATTGATCAACATGGCCTGCTCGGGTTGAGGGGTTTCGACAAGCTCAACCCGAACGGTGTTTGAACTCGCTTGTGCCACAGCTGCAGTTGGCAATGAATGCCGCACCACGATCAGCTTCATGCCCAGCAGGCGCAAGAAGTCGGCGATGCGCTGGCCTATCGGCCCCCAGCCAACTAACACCACGGTCTGCCCGGCCAAGTCGCGCGGTGATTCGCTCCCGAGTAGGGGTGCCCAACGGCGCTCGCGTTGCGCCGCCATGAGTTGGGGGAATTTGCGCGCCAAGGCCAGCAAGCCCGCCAAAGCCATTTGCGCCACCACCTCCGCATTCGCCCCAGAGGAGGTGTGGATCTGCACGCCGCGCGCACGCAAGTCCAGGTACACCTGACGATCAGCACCCGCCGAATGGATATGGATCCATTGCAGTGCGAGCGACTCGTGCAAGACGGTGTAGCAGGCTTGAAGCGCTGGGGCCAGCTCGTGCTTGGTGGAGCGGCCGGTCACGTCGCGGGAGATGAAGGCGATGTCGATGTCTCTGCGTCCACTGGCCACGGCGGATTCGATGCTGACCAGCTCAAAGGGGCGCGCGCCCATCACCTCCGCAATGGCGGTTTGATGCTGGCCTATCGCCTGCTCCGACAGCAAGATGCGCACGGGGTGCTGCTCTGAATTGGTCACGGCCTTGTGTTGCTTGGCGCTGTGCTGTGGCTTCACAGCGCCGCAAAGTCATACAAGCGCGCCGGGTTGTCCACCAGCACGCGCTGGCGTAGCGCGGCATCAGGCAGCCAGCGCGCCAAGAGGTTGATCAACACGCCGTCATCGGGCACGCGTTCGGCTTCAAAGTAATTGATGTGCGGCCAGTCCGAGCCCCAGACCACGCGCTCGGGGTTGGCGACCAGCAGCGCCATGGCGAAGGGATCGACGTCGCTGTAGGGTGGTTTGTTGTCTGTTTGGCTTTGCCCGGTGTTGCGATCCGCGCCTGAAATTTTGGTCCAGGCGATGCCGTCTGCCAACAGGGCGCACAGGTGCTGAAAGCCGGGGTCTTGCACGCCGCGCGCGGTCGCCATGCGGCCCATGTGGTCAATCACCAAGGGCACGCCGAGGTGGCGCAGACGTGGGGACAGCTCAGGTAAGTCAGGCGCATGCACCCAAATTTGCGCATGCCAGCCGCGCGCGGCCAGGCGCGGGGCCAGCGCCTCCAGCACGTCCAGGCCCACGCCATTGCGGTACACCGCGTGGCCGTCCAGTTGGTAGAGGTTGGCACGCACGCCGCGTATGCCTGCGGCGTGCCAGCGGTCGAGTTCAGCATCACTGACCTCTGCCGTCGCCACCGCCACGCCGCGCAGCCGATCTGGGTAAGCATTTAGCGCCTCCAGCACCGAGCCGTTGTCCGTGCCGCTGGCGCTGCCGGTGACCAGCACGCCGCGTGTCAGCCCGAGTTGATCCAGGTGCGCGATGAAGGCGGCGCCATCAAATTCGGCCGAGGTGTAGCTGCGGTCGTCCGCCAGTGGGTGGCGGGCAAAGGGGCCGAAGACATGGGCGTGGCTGTCGCACCCGCCCAGGGGTGGTTGAAATTGCAGCGTGCTGCGCTGGGTCAGCGGGAGTAGGCAGGGACGTGTCATGGTTGATGTGTTGGTTGGGGGGCAAACGATTAATCGGCTTTCAATTTCCCGGCCTTGGCCAAGGCCTGCGCGCGGCTGTCTTCTTGCGCCAGGAGTTGCCCGAACTCTTGCGCCGATGAGGGGCGCGCCACGCTGCCCACGCTCAGCAAGCGCGTGCGCACCGCCTCCTCGGCCAGTGCTTTACGCAAGGCTGCGTTCAAGGTCTCAATGATCGCTACAGGCGTTCCCGCCGGGGCCAACAGACCCGCCGCCGTGCTGGCGTCAAAGTCAACCAGCCCCGCTTCACGCAAGGTCGGCACGTTGGGCAAGGCCGGATCGCGTTCTCGTGACAGCACGGCCACTGCACGCAGCGCACCGCTCTGGATGTGCGGGGCCGAACTGCTGAGCTGATCGAGCACCGCATCCACTTGCCCGCCGATCAAATCCACCAACGCCGGTGCGCCACCTTTGTACGGAATGATGTTGAGTTTGACGCGCGCCGCTTCTTCAAACTGCATCAAAGCCACGTGGTTGGTGGTGCCCAGACCGGCGTGCCCCATGCTGGTCTTGCCGGGGTTGGTGCGGATGAAGTCCACCAGCGCGGCGATGTCTTTGAAGCGACTGTCGTTGCCTTTGACCACGATCACCAGTGCCGTCGTAGCCGCCAAACCCACCGGTTGAAAACTGTCCAGTTTGTAGCTGGTTTTGGTCATCTTCGGCAACACCACCAGCGCGTTGGGTGTGCT
>JANPNG010000164.1:0-19464 GCA_031427355.1 Hylemonella sp. | reverse complement strand
TTCACCGCTTCGAGCACGCGGTCACGGTTTTTGCCTTCGAGATTAAGTTTGAATGTTTTTTTCATGAGGGGGGGATTATCGACCCTGCGCATGACAACGCGCCGCTAAAGCAAGGTGTCCTCACTCTAGCGGCCTTTGAGTTTTTAGTCCAGGCGGCTGCTTGTCTCTGGTGATCTCTCTCAAAAACTCTGCCACTGATCATCCGTGCCAGTCTTCTTGAGCACATTGACGATCTCGTTCTTGGCTTTGAAGTTGGGCCGTGTGACGTTCTTTGCGCGTACGAGGCCACGGCGCTCTGCGCCCTGGGCCCTAGGTGCTGCGGCATAGATCACGGGTGCCGCCTCGTAGCTTTGATCGTCGCCATTGAGCTTGAACACCGCCACCGCTCCCACCAGTTGTTGAGCTTGGCCTTTGAGGCTCTCGGCTGCTGCGGCGCTTTCTTCCACGAGCGCAGCGTTTTGCTGGGTGGCTTGGTCCATCTGGGTGATGGCTTCTCCCACCTGGGCCACACCGGCGCTTTGCTCCGCACTGGCGGCGCTGATTTCTCCCATGATGTCGGTCACACGTTTGATGCTACTGACCACTTCAGTCATAGTGTGGCCTGCCTGGTCGACCAAGGCCGTACCCAGTTCGACACGCTCCACGCTGGCAGTGATGAGTCCTTTGATTTCCTTGGCCGCATCCGCACTGCGCCCGGCCAGGCTGCGCACCTCTGAGGCCACTACGGCAAAGCCTCGGCCCTGCTCTCCGGCACGGGCGGCTTCAACTGCAGCGTTCAGTGCCAGGATGTTGGTCTGAAAGGCGATGCCGTCGATGACACTGATGATGTCGGCAATCTTCTTGCTCGAATCATTGATGCCCTTCATGGTGGTGACGACTTGGCCGACCACTTCGCCGCCTTTGATAGCCACGGCGCTGGCGCTCAAAGCAAGTTGATTCGCCTGCTTGGCGTTGTCGGCGTTTTGTTTGACGGTGCTGGAAAGCTCTTCCATGGCGGCTGCGGTTTCTTCCAGGGCGCTGGCTTGCTCTTCCGTGCGGCTGGAAAGGTCTTGGTTGCCTTGGGCAATTTGGGCTGAAGCAGTCGCAACAGACTCAGAATTCTGGCGCACGTTGGACACCAACTTGGCCAAACTGGATTGCATCACTTTGAGCGCGGCCAACAGCTGAGCGGTCTCGTCCTTGCCATGGACATCGAACTGCTGACTCAAGTCACCGTTCGCAACGGCACGGGCCACCGCCACCGCCTGGCTGATTGGGCGGGTGATGGCACGGATGAAGTGCACAGTACTGAACAGGCTCGCACCGCAGACCGCAAACATAAGCACCAGGCTGATGGTGGTCGCGCGATTGCCGTCAGCAGCCGCCATCGCCGAAACAACGGCACTGGCGGCTGCAACCTTGTGACTGGCTTCATCGATCAGATCGGCCGGCTCTCGATCCATCCCTTTTACTGCGGCGTCACCTACCGACGGGTCGAAGTTAGCAGCCTTGAAGGCCTCAAATTCCTTGTGATAGCTCTGATTCATCGTGGCGTGTGACGCGGCGAATTTTTCCACCAGCGATTTAACCTCGCCCGCTGGCAGAGCTGCAATCAACGTCTTGGTCTTGTCGACCATGTTCCGCTCTATTGTGTTGAAAGCGCTCCAATGCTTGTCCAGGGCATTCGGATCTTTGCCGCGCAGCAAGATGTTCTTCCATTCCTGCACCTGCGTCTTGAACTCCACCGCAAGATAAGTCGCCGCACGTTCGTTGTCATGACTCGTCTGTACCGTTGTGGCATAGATTTTGAGCGATTGGTTCAGGCTGTAGATGGCGTACAGAGCGGTACCCAGAACCAGTAGCAGTGCCGTGGCAAAAGCCAGCGGGAGTTTGAGGCTGAGTTTCATGATGTTGATCCTTTGAGAAATGTTTGATTTCGCGGGTTTATTGCAAGGTCTGCTCGACCAAGCCCATCTCAGCACTGGTCATGAATTTTTCGATGTCAATGAGGATCAGCATGCGCTCTTGCACCGTGCCAATGGCCAGCAGGTAGTCGCTATCCACAGCGGAGTTGAATTCGGGTACGGGTTGCAGTTGCTCGGGTGTGAGGGTGAGGACGTCACTGACCGAATCCACCACCATGCCCACCACTTGCTTGCCGATGTTGAGCACGATGACGACGGTAAATCTGTCGTAGCTGACTTGCGCGAGGTTGAACTTCAAACGCATGTCGATGATGGGCACGATGACCCCGCGCAGGTTGACCACGCCTTTGATGAAGGACGGGGCATTGGCGATGCGGGTGGGCTCCTCATAAGAGCGTATCTCTTGCACCTTCAGGATGTCAATGCCGTACTCTTCGGAACCGAGCTTGAAGGAGAGGAACTCTTTCGTGATCATCTTGACCCTTGGTGTGGCGATTACACCGGATTCTGTCGAAGTCATTGCTGTGGTTTCCATGGCTATTCTTCTTGGTAAATGTGCGTTGAAGCAGGGATTTAAAAAACTCAATCGCTATCGGAAGATTACGGGAGGGCTTGAGTGCGCATGGCTTGAATAAGTGGCCTGAAAGCCGTTTAGTTCATGGCTTTCGTTAGAGCCGGTTGGCTGACGCGCCACCCGTGCTGCGCAGGCGCTCCAGCAGCCTGGGCGCAATGGCGTGCAGGGTGAGCACCTCATGCACGGCACCGGCGGCAATGGCTTCTTTGGGCATGCCAAAGACGACGCAACTGGCCTCGTCTTGCGCCACGTTCCAGCTGCCCGCGTCGCGCAGCACGCGCATGGCTTTGGCACCATCGGCTCCCATGCCGGTAAGCATGACGGCTAAAGCATTGGGGCCCACCACCCGTGCTGCAGACAAGAACAGCGGCTCCACCGAGGGTTTGTGGCGATTCACGGGTTCGCCGTCCATCACGCGGGCAATGTAATTGGCGCCCGACCGCTCCACGCTCAGGTGCAGGCCGCCGGGGGCGATGTAGGCGTGGCCAGGCAGGATGCGTTCGCCGTCGACGGCCTCGCTCACGCGGATGTGGCACAGGCCATCTAGCCGCGCGGCGTAGCTGCGGGTGAAGCCGGGCGGCATGTGTTGGGTGATCATGACGGCGGGGCAATCTGCGGGCAGGGCCATCAAGAGGTCTTTGGTGGCCTCGGTGCCGCCGGTGGAGGCACCGATGAAGATAATTTTCTCGGTGGACAGGTGGCCCAGCGCGGTGGGGGGCGGGCGCGGAACGGCCGGGTGCTGCACGCTATCTCGGTGAAACGACTTGCGCACATTGGCCTGGGCGGCAATGCGCACTTTGCTGATGATTTCTTCGTCCAGCAGGCGCAAGCCGTCGGCCACGCCGATTTTGGGTTTGGCCACAAAGTCGATGGCCCCCAGCTCCAGCGCGCGCATCGTGACCTCGGCGCCGCGCTCGGTCAAGGTAGAGACCATCAAGACCGGCATGGGGTGCAGGCGCATGAGCCGAGCCAGGAAATCGAGGCCATCCATGTGTGGCATCTCCACGTCCAGCGTGAGCACATCGGGGTTGAGTTCGCGGATCATTTCACGCGCGATCAGGGGGTCAGCGGCTGCGCCCACGCACTGCATGTCGGTTTGGCGGTTGATGATCTCGGTGAGCAGGCTGCGAACCAGGGCGGAGTCGTCCACCACCAGCACGCGTGTTTTGATCATGTTGGCCTCCCGCTTAAAACAAATCGACAGAGCCGCCTCGGGTAACCACGGGCACGACGGCCTGGGCGGCGGCGCGCTCGTGCACCAGCAACTCGGCGGCACGGGTGGGGGCCAGGCGCTTGACCATGGCTTTGCCCGTGACCGGGAAGTAGCAAACTTTGCGCGGGTAGATATCGAGTACGTCCTGGCTTAGCACGGGGATGCGCTCGGCCTTTAGATAGTCCAGCACGAAGCGGGTGTTGCGCTCCCCCACGTTCAGGCACTCCATGCCGGCGATGACCTGTCCGCCGCCAAAGACCTTGGCCTCCAGCGTGGCGCGGGTGGCCCCGCGTTTCATCATTTCGTTGATGAGGACCTCCATGGCGAAGATGCCGTAGCGGCCACCGCCGTCACTGCCACCATTGGGCAGCATGAAGTGGTTGAGCCCACCGACCCGGGCCTTGCTGTCCCACAAGCAGGCGGCAATGCAGGAGCCCAGCGTGGTCATGATGAGGATCTCTTCACTGTCCACAAAAAATTCACCCGGCAAGACCTTGACGGCCTCGCACTGTAACTGGGTTTCGTACCAGAAGAAGGAGGCTTCACCGGGCTGGCGTGGCTGGCTCTTGAGCCAGTTCAGCACCGAGGGGTCCCGCTCGTCAACTTTGCGCAGAGCGTTGGAATATGGAGACATGCAGGTGGCCTTGTTTTATAGATGCTTGCACGCGCTCACACGCGCTCATAGACGGTCTTGCCACGCAGGCGGAAGAGGTCTCTGGAGTCGCTGAAGTTTTCTGAATGGCCGGCAAACAGCAGGCCGTGCGGCTGCATGGCACGGTGCATGCGCTCCAGCACGCGGCGTTGGGTCGGGACGTCAAAATAAATCATGACGTTGCGGCAAAAGACGATGTCAAAGGGATCACCCAGAGACCAGCGCTCGTCCATCAGGTTGTGCGGTCGAAACTCAACCAGGCCTTGTAGCTCGGGTTTGACGCGGATGGCACCGCTGTTGGCCCCACTGCCGCGCAAGAAGTGGCGGCGCAGGCGCTCATCGCTCAGACCGCGTGCGTCGGCCGCGTAAACGCCGCGCTCGGCGGTGGCGAGGACTTTGGTGTCGATGTCGGTGCACAAGATCGTCACGTCCGGGTTGTTGCCCAGAGCCTCTGTCACGGTCATGGCCAGCGAGTAGGGCTCTTCCCCGGTGGAGGCGGCGTTGCACCACATGCGCAGGTGCTGGCCTTTGTGGCGGGCCAGCTCGGTGGCCAGCACGGGGAAATGGTGCTCTTCGCGGAAAAAGGAGGTGAGGTTGGTGGTGAGGCAGTTGACAAACTCCTGCCACTCTTGCTCGGCGTGCGCGCCCCTGGCCTGCTCCAACGCATATAAATAGTCGCTAAAGGAGTTGTAGCCCACGTCG
Source organism: Hylemonella sp. (assembly GCA_031427355.1). Lineage (GTDB taxonomy): Bacteria > Pseudomonadota > Gammaproteobacteria > Burkholderiales > Burkholderiaceae_C > CANCDA01. Next base: position 14,419 of record JANPNG010000164.1, on the reverse strand, counting down.
CGCAGACGGCGCGAGAGGCGGCTGTACACCATGGCGCGCTTGCCCTCGTGCAGGCTGATGCCCGCGCGCTTATAGATGAGCTTGCGGACACGCTCGAAATCGGCCAAATCGAAATCGAAATCGGAGTCGCGGGGTTGGAGTCGTGCGCTCATGGTGTGTCTATGTTCAGGCTGGATGAAGATTCCCGCGCAATGTCGCAACGGATTCTTCTGCCTGTTTCGACATTTTTTCAGAAAAATTGATGTTTCAGCACTGGAAAAGGAGGCGGATACCGGCCATTTCGGGGTCTTCTTGTCTATGGGTTTGGTTTATCTTGGGAATTGAACTTATTGATTGGCACTCTCTCCAAGGGAGTGCTAATATTCATATGATTGACAAAAGGAGTCTTGGAATGAACGTTCAAACAGGTGCCCCTGCTGCTGCTCTGACACTTGCCAACCCCTGGTCCTTGGTGCCTCCGCTGGGTGACCTGAATGCCTATATCAGCGCTGCCCACCGTCTGCCCCTGCTCACGCCGGAGGAGGAACAAACTTTTTCACGCCAGTTTCGTGAGCACAATGACCTGGACGCTGCGGGCAAGTTAGTGCTCTCTCACCTGCGCTTGGTCGTCTCCGTGTCGCGCCAGTACCTGGGCTACGGGCTGCCGCATGGCGACTTGATCCAGGAGGGCAATGTGGGTCTGATGAAGGCCGTGAAACGCTTTGACCCCGACCAAGGCGTCCGCCTGGTGAGCTACGCGCTGCACTGGATCAAAGCCGAGATTCACGAGTACATCCTGAAAAACTGGCGCATGGTGAAGGTGGCCACCACCAAGGCGCAGCGCAAGCTGTTCTTCAACCTGCGTTCCATGAAGCAGGGCTTTAAGGCTGACGCAGCTGACAACGACACCCACCGCAACACCCTGAGCGAGCGCGAGATTGACCAGATGGCCAAGACGCTCAAGGTCAAGCGCGAAGAGGTGATCGAGATGGAAACCCGCCTCTCTGGCGGCGACGTGATGCTGGACCCGAGCCCGTCTGACGACGGTGAAGACGCCTTTGGCCCCATCGCCTACCTGACCGACGCCAGCCACGAGCCCACCGCCTTGCTGGAGGCGCAGCAGCGCGATGTGCTGGCCACTGATGGCCTGGCCGCCGCCCTGAACGTGCTGGACGAACGCAGCCGCCGCATCGTGGAAGAGCGCTGGCTCAAGGTGAACGACGACAGCTCAGGCGGCATGACCCTGCACGCGCTGGCCGCCGAGTACGGCGTGAGCGCCGAGCGCATTCGCCAGATTGAGGTGGCGGCGATGAAGAAGATGAAGACAGCGCTGGCAGAATACGCTTGAGCTGATTGACAGGCCTTATCAGCCCCTGACCTGCCGGGTCCGGGGCTTTATTTTTGGGAAAATCACCATGCTGCAGGCACGCGAACTACTTCGATTTGCTATTATTTTGATGGCTTCTTGCGCAATATCCACATGTGCTACAGCTCAAAATACCTTAAAAAATTCGCCCCCTTGGCCGACCAAGCCTCTCAAAATCATGGTCGGCTTTCCGGCGGGCACATCGCCTGACCTGGTGGCGCGCACGCTGGCCGAGCCACTGGCCAAGGCCCTGGGCCAGCCAGTGATCGTGGAAAACAAACCCGGCGCGGGCGGCAATATCGCCGCTGACCTGGTGGCTAAGGCCAGCGACCAGCACACCATCGGTGTGATGATCAATGGCAACCTCACCATTGCCAAACTGCTCAACCCCAAAACCCCGTTTGACCCAGCCAAAGACCTGGCCCCCATCAGCCTGATCGGCACGGCCCCGTTGGTGCTGGCCGCGCCCGCTAATGCGTCTGGCAGCACAGTGGGCGAATTCTTGACGGCAGCGCGCCTGGCAGGAAACACCTGGAGCTACGGCTCGCCCGGCGTGGGCACGGTGGGCCATATCGGCATGGAGCTGCTGAAAAGCCGGACCGGCATCAGCGCCGTACACGTGCCCTACCCCGGCTACCCGCAGGTGGTCACCGCCATGATCGGCGGGCAGATACAACTCTCGATGCTGCCGCCCGGTCTGGCCATGACGCAAGCACGCGCGGGCAAGGTGAAAACGATAGGCGTGACGTCTGCAGGCCGCAGCAGCTTGGTGCCCGAGGTACCCAGCCTGAGCGAGGCGGGGGTGCGTGATTTTCAACTGGAGATCTGGAACGGCGTCGCAGGCCCTTCGACTCTGCCACGCGCTGTTATTGAACGACTCTCGACCCTCATCAGCGAGATTGCCCGCTCACCCGAGGTGCGGCAAAAACTCTTTCAACAAGGCTGGCAAGTCGCAGGCACCAGTGCTGAAGGTTTGGCCAAACGCATGCAGGCGGACTATGGCGTGCTGGGGCGGGTGATTGCGCAGCAGGGGATCAAGGCAGAGTAGCATGCAATTTCATGTGAGCACCCGCAACGAAAACCTCGCGCCCCTCCTACCGGGTGGCGCTGCTTCCCGATGAACAAACTCGGCAAACAGGAAGACCGGGAGCTGCTCTACAAAGGCGTCTTCATCGTGCTTATCGGCGTGGGCGTGCTGCTTTCCCCTCGTTTCATGGGCGCATCGGGCCTGCGGGACGTGGTGGCCTCATCGTCGCTCGTCGGCTGGTTCGCACTGGTGCTGGGTGGCGGTTTTATCGTTCAGTTCGCACTGAAGCGTCGAGCCGAAGACAGTAATCGACCACCAGATCCAGGGTGATTCGGTCATTTAGGACCTGCCACCATCTATGTTTTTCCCGTTTTTGAACCGCCTTGTCGATTGGGTTCGAATTTTGTGAACTCGAAAAAGTTTCCGACCAGCGGACCCATCTCTTGCAGGCAAGGCGCGCACCAGCTGGCCCATACATTGATGAGCATTGGTTTGCCCCGGAACGCCGACAATTTTCTGGACGGGTCCCAAAGCCCTTTCATGGTGGCTTCCCGCAGGACCTCACCGACGTCGACCCCGCCGAGTGTTTTGGCACTGGCGGGCAGCGCCCCCGTCAGACAGAGCAGCAAAGAAACAAGGAACAGCCTCGCCATGACAGGCTATCCGCAGCCCATTGGCAGGGGCGGCCTGACCCACTCAGGGGCGCACTTTCACGACCTGAAGTCGCAGGCCCCGTGCGCCAACCTTGACGGTTTGCACGGCAGAAATCAGATCGCCCGGTTCCGGCTGCGCCATGCCGGACTTGGAAATCCGCGCCTCGATTTCGACCTCACTGGCCATCGAAATGCGCGCCTGCGGGCTCATGGCCAGCGCATCATCCAGCGTGAATTTCAGCGGCAATTCGGCTGCGCGTGCGCGCAAGACAGCCACCGGCACGCGGGTTCCGGGCACCCGGGCGATGACCATCACTGCGTCATCGGGCCCCGCCCGGGCCTTGAGTGCCACATCCAGGTCAACGACGCCGCTGACACTGGCTTCAGCCGAGCGACCGGTTGAGGCGCTTGTGCTGGCCGTCGGCGGTACGGCGGCAGCTGCCGGCTTGAGCCCGCCCTTGGCACGGGCATCGGCGATGTAGGACTGCAACTGCTCGGCATCAGGTGAGCCGGGCTCAAGCACCATCAGCATTCGTTCCCAATGCATGACCGCGCCTGCAAAGTTGTCCTGCCGGTACGCCGCCGTGCCTGCCAGCATCAGCGCCATGGGATGCATCGGGTTGAGCGCCAGGGCCTTGTTGACCAACACCATGGGTCGCCCTTCCAGATTGTCGCCAGCACGAAGCGCCAGCAGGTCGGCGTAGTCGGCCATCAAATCGGGTTCGGTTTCCAACAGTTGGCCCGCATTGGCGTACGCTTGTTCCGCCTCCTGCACACGCCCCATCACTTTGTAGGACCTGGCCAGCATGGCCCAGCCCTTGGGGTTGTCGGGGTTGGCCTTCAGGCGCGCGGCCAGACTCGCCACCATCTGCATAACCTTGTCTTCTGCGGCCTTGGCCGCGCTGACTGGATCGATGGCTTGCGGCGTCCCCAGCCATCCGTACATGCCGGCCGTCCCCAGGGGCAGCAGCAGCGCCACAACTGCTGCGGTACGCCGGGCGGTCCAGAAGGTCGCGCTCGTCTGCGGCAACGGTGCCTGCTCTTCGGTATCATCCAGCAGACGCAACTGCAGTTCGTCCCGCGTGGCCTCAAAGTCCGCAGGACTGATGACCCCGCGCGCCAAGTCACGCTCCAGCGCCGCCAGCTGGTCACGGTAGATGGCCGCATTCAGACGCTGGCTGGACACCCCGGCCAGAGGTGCAGGGCGCAACAGCGGACGCACCACCCAGGTCGCTACCAGCAGCGTCAACAGCGCTGCGATTGCCATAAAAATAACGGTCATGAGGGAAAATCCGGATCTTTGAGAAGAGACTGCGCTTTTTCGCGCTGGGCTGCATCAAGGGCTTTGGGCCCGGCGCCACGCTGGCTGCTGCGCACCATGCGCACCAGGATCACGCCTGCGCCGATCAGCAAGGCAAAAGGGCCAAACCAGAGCATCCAGGTCAGCGGATTGACGGGCGGGCGGTAGCGCACAAAATCGCCATAGCGGCTGACCATGAAGTCCATGATTTCCGCGTCGGTTTTTCCGGCTTTGATGAGGGTGCGGATTTCACGCCGCAAGTCCAGCGCCAGATCGGCCCGTGAACCGGCCAGCGACTCGTTCTGGCAGACCAGGCAGCGCAGCTCTTCGGCAATGCCGATCAGGCGCTGTTCCACCACCGGGTCTTCGGCCAAGGGCGTGGCTTCACCGGCCCAGGACGACAGGGCGCATTGCAGCGCCAGAATAAGTGCCAGCACGTATTTCATTTTTGCAGCGCCCGTATCAGCGGCAGGATTTTGTCCCGCAGGGCTTCCTCGGTCACCGGGCCAATCTGCTTGTAGCGAATCACGCCCGCCTTGTCGATCAGAAAAGATTCGGGCACGCCGTAGACACCGTAGTCAATGCCAATGCGCCCATCCCGGTCGGTCACAGAAAGATCGTAGGGGTCACCAAAGCGGGCCAGCCATTTCAGGCCGTCCGCTTCCGGATCCTTGTAGTCCAGGCCGATAATGGGCAGCGTCTTGGTCTTGGCAAATTCCATCAATATGGGATGTTCCTGACGGCAGGCCACGCACCAGGAGGCCCAGGTATTGAGCAGCCAGACCTGCCCCAGCATGTCTTTGGCGGAAAACGTCCGGCCCGACTCATGCAGCCGCGGTGCGGTGAATGCCGGCGCCGGCTTGCCGATGAGCGGCGACGGGATTTCGTGCGGGTCACGGGTCAGGCCAATGGCGAGAAACACCACCAACACGATGAAAATACCTAGGGGAATCAGCGCCTTCTTCATGCAATCGCTCCTTTTGCTGCAAGCGCCCCCGCACTGGTCGTCACTTTTTTACGATAACGCCGGTCCAGCGCGGAAATGGCACCGCCCAAGGCCATCAGCAGACAGCCGCCCCAAATCCAGCTGACAAAAGGCTTGTAGTAAACCCGCATGGCCCAGGCGGGATTCGCACCGTCTTCCAGTCGCTCCCCCAAAGACACATAAACGTCGCGAGTCAGACTGGTGTCAATGGCCGCCTCGGTCATGGGCATGGTGGATGAAAAATAAATCCGCTTCTCGGGGTGCATGGTTCTGAGCACACGGCCATCGCGGCTCAACTCCACATCGCCCACATCGGCCTTGTAGTTCGGCCCCGGCTCGGCCCGGATGCCCGTCAGGCGAAACGAGTAGCCCCCCACCGACACGGTGTCCCCAATGGCCATGCGCACGTCTTTTTCGGTCTCGTAACCCTTGACCATGGTGATGCCCACCACACACACGGCAATACCGATGTGGGCCACGTGCATGCCCCAGAATGACACGGGCGTGGATTTCCAGTTGGCCGTGTCCTTGAACTGACGGTAGATCTGCAACAGGGACGCCAGCACGATCCAGAACACCAGCGTCAGGCCCAAGGCCACCAGCGCCGACCAGGCCCCGGCCAGCAGCGGTGCGGTACAGCCCAGCAGCACCGAGAGGATGGCCACGGGACGTAGTTTCTTGGCCAGCGTCGCCACGCTGTCATTCTTCCAGCGCGCCCAGGAACCAATGACCATGAACAGCAGCACCAGCACCATGATGGGCGCAAACACGGCGTCGAAGTAGGGCGGCCCCACCGACAGCTTGCCCAGGTTGAGCGCGTCCACGATCAGCGGGTACAGCGTGCCCAGCAGCACGGTGGCTGCGGCCGTGGCCAGCAACACGTTGTTGATCAACAGGAAGGTTTCACGCGACACCAGCGCAAATGCGCCGCCCGAGCGCACCTTGCTGGCGCGCATGGCAAACAGCGTCAACGAGCCCCCCACCACCACGGACAGGAACAGCAGGATGAATACGCCGCGCTTGGGGTCGGTGGCAAACGCATGGACCGAGGTCAACACCCCGGAGCGCACCAGAAAGGTCCCCAGCAAGCTCATCGAAAACGCGGTGATGGCCAGCACGATGGTCCAGTTTCTGAACAGCCCGCGCTTTTCCGTGACCGCCAGCGAATGGATCAGCGCGGTGCCCACCAGCCAGGGCAGGAAAGAGGCGTTTTCCACCGGATCCCAAAACCACCAGCCGCCCCAGCCCAGTTCGTAATAAGCCCACCACGAACCCAGCGCAATGCCCAGCGTCAGGAAGATCCACGCCGCCGTGGCCCAGGGCCTCGACCAGCGCGCCCAGGCGGCGTCGAGCCGACCATTGAGCAGGGCCGCGATGGCAAAAGCAAAGGGCACGGCAAAACCGACATAGCCCATGTACAACATGGGCGGGTGAAACACCAGGCCGGGGTCTTGCAGCAGCGGGTTCAGGTCGTGACCATCAGCGGGGATATCGCTCAAGCGCAGAAACGGGTTGGAGGTGATCAGCATGAACAGCAGGAAACCGACTGCCACCAGCCCCAGAATGCCCAGCACCCGCGACACCATGGCGTCGGGCAACTGACGCGAAAAAATGGATACCGCCAGCATCCACGAACTCAGCATCATCAACCACAGCAGCAGCGAACCCTCATGCCCGCCCCAGACCCCGGCAATGCGGTACATCCCCGGCAACTTGGAGTTGGAGTGCTGCGCCACATACGAGACCGAGAAGTCATTGGTATAAAAAGCGTAGGTGAGGCAGCCAAAAGAGACCGCTGTCAGCAACCACAACGCTTGGGCACCGGGCCGGGCCAGCGCCATCCAGTCGCCACGCCCCTGCTGGCCGCCCGCGACGCTCAAAACACCCAAGGCCAGCGCCACGAAGAGGGCGAGGATCAGGGAAAAATGACCAATTTCAGGGATCATGGGGTAGGTCTCATCGGGTGTGATTTCATTTCAGGGTCTTGATGGTTTTCTGGGCCTGGTCCACCGCGTGCTGGGCCTCCGGCGGCATGTAGTTTTCGTCGTGCTTGGCCAGTACCTCGCTGGCCACGAAGTGGCCGTCGGTGCCGAGCTTGCCCTGGGCCACGACACCTTTACCCTCGCGGAACAGATCGGGCAGGATGCCGGTGTACGACACTGCAATTTCCTTGGCCGTGTCGGTGACAACAAAGTCGACGGTCAAATTGTTGCGGCGAACACTCGCCTCTTTCACCATGCCGCCCACCCGGAACATTCGCCCCTTGGGCGCTTCCCCAGCCTCGATCTGGCTGGGCGTGAAGAAGAAAACCAGATTGCTCTGGAAGGCATTGAGTACGAAGTAGGACGCAATGCCCAACGCAACCAAACCGCCCGCGATGATGGCGGCGCGTTTGTGACGAGGTTTCATGAAGAAGTTCTTTCCAACATCAGCTCGTTTCGAAGATCGCGCAGAAGTTCCTTGCGCCGGTTGACAACCAGCAGTATTTCAATCACCACCACGGCGACCGTCAACCCGAAGCTGCCCCACACATACAGGGCATAACCGCCCATGGCAAAAAATTCAGAAATGCTATTCCAGTGCATGTTTGACCCACTCCGTATGACGTTCACGTTCGAGGATGATGTTGCGCACGCGCACCAAAGCCATGGCGATGGCGTACATCCAGAATGCCGCCACCATGATCAACATGCCCCACAACATGGTGGTGGCCATGGAGGGGGCACGCGTCAAGGACACCGAGGCGCCCTGATGCAGCGTGTTCCACCATTTGACTGAAAAGTAAATGATAGGCACGTTCGCCACACCCACCAGTGCCAGCACGGCGCACGCCTTGTCGGCCCGGCGCGGGTCGTCGATGGACGACTGCAAAGCCAAAAAGCCCAAGTACAGAAACAAGAGGATCAACTCAGACGTCAGCCGCGCATCCCAGACCCACCAGGCACCCCACATCGGCTTGCCCCACAAGGCGCCGGTCACCAGCGACAGGAAGGCGAACAAGGCACCGGTGGGCGCGAGGGCCGAGGCCATCATGCCCGACAGCCGGGTGTTGAAAGCCAAGCCAAAGCCAGCCCAGGCAGCCATCACCAGGTAAATGAACATGGACATCTGCGACGCCGGAACATGCACAAAAATGATGCGGTAGCCCTCGCCCTGCTGCGCATCCGTGGGGGCGACAAAGAAAGAAATCCACAAACCGACCACCGTCAGCACGGCTGCCAGGGCCGCAAACCAGGGCCACATGCGCCCGGCCAGGTCATAAAAAGTCTGCGGGGATGCAAATTTGAACCAGTGAATCACGCGTGTTTTCATCATTCCAGAGAAATCCTCAGAGCTGTCGTGGTGGCCAAAGGCGCAAAAAAAGCAGAGAGCACCAGCAGCGCCGCCAGTAAAGACAAGTGCCCACCGGCACCCAGACCCGCCGCATCGGCTTCTACCGCACCAGCGCCAAATATAAGCACCGGGATATACAGTGGCAAGATTAACAGCGACAGCAATACCCCTGCACCGCGTACGCCTAAGGTCAGGGCCGCGCCGATGCTGCCAATCAGGCTGAGCGTGGGTGTGCCCAGCAAGAGGCTCAAGGTCAGCACCCCCAATGCGCGTGCGTCCAGCCCGAACTGGAGGCCCAACACGGGCGCGATCAGCACCAGTGGCAACCCGGACAACAAAAAGTGTGAAAAAACCTTGGCCAGCACCAACAGTGTCAAAGGCGCTGGCGAGAGGGCAAATTGCTCCAGACTGCCATCGGCGTAATCGGTGGCAAACAGGCGCTGCAGCGAGAGCATGGCGGCCAAAAGGGCTCCGACCCATAACACACCCGACGCCATGCGCAGCAGCAAGGCCGACTCAGGCCCCACCCCCAGCGGAAACAGACTGGCGACGATGACGAAGAAAAACAGAGGCGTCAACACTTCACTTTTTTGTTTAATGCCGACAGCGACTTCACGCCGCACCACGGCCATGAAGACAGACACCCGACCCACAGACCTCATGCCTTGAGCTCCAGCACCTGGGGCCGCACGGTGCCAATATCGACCTGCTGGTGACTTGTGAACACGGCCAGCCCGCCTTTGTCGAGATGGGCCGCGATCAAACTGGCCAACAACTCAATGGAAGCCTGATCCAGCGCCACGAACGGCTCGTCCAGCACCCACAGCCGGGCGCCGTTGAGCATCAGGCGCGACAGCGCCACGCGCCGCTTCTGGCCTTGCGACAGATGGCGCACCAGCCGGCCCTGGCAACCGCGTAGCCCCAGACGCGCCAGGGCACTGGCAGTGTCCGTTTCACTGGGAATGGCGCCCGCCAGTGCGGCGTAAAACGCCAGATTTTCATCGACGGTGAGCGCTTCTTGCAGGGCGTTGTAGTGGCCCAGATAAAACAAGTCGCGCCGATAGACCTCGCCAAGCTCTTTGATCGGTAATCCATCCCAGCGGATTTGCCCTGCCTCGGCCGGTGACAAGCCGCACAGGATGCGCAACAGGCTGGTCTTGCCGGCCCCGTTGGAGCCGCGCAAGTACATCAGCTGGCCACTTTCAAGCCGAAATCCGATGCCATCGAACAACGGGCGTTCGCCGCGCACGCATTTCAAATTCGAGACTTCGAGCATTTGGGAAGAGGAAAGGGGGTCGGGAGGGGAGAGGGAACCAAGGCGAATTATGCCCGCCCCTGCCTCGACGCCCGCACATGACGTAGCTAACTTCAAGGTGCTTCTATGTAAGCAAACGCAGCAACCAAAAATCGCCATGTCAAACGATCTAGAAAACTACGCTTTCCTAGCCGAACTAGCCGCTCAGTATCCAGGACGGCTTTTCGGCGAGAACCTCGCACATCTGGTGGCCCGCACGCTGGCGAACCACTGTCCAAGACCTTGGGTCATCCTGTGGTGGTGGAGAACAGGCCGGGTGCGGGTGGCAAAGTTGCAGCAGACACTGCGGCCATGGCGACCTCAACATTGCCAAACGGCTCAACCCCAAAACCCCGCTTGACCTGGCCAAAGACTTGGGCCCCAGCAGCTAGCGGCGGCACGTGCGGCGGAAAACAGCTTGAGCGACTGATCCCCCGGCGTGGGCACGATGGGCCATATCGGCATGGAACTGCGTAAACGGCGCGCCGGCAGAATCAAGGCGGAATAGGTTCTGGCAGGCCCCCCCCCCCCCCGGAAAAACCATTCCCACCGAAGCCATCCCCATTTGACTACTTCTGCAACAGCAGCTTGATGTCCGACGCCATCGCCGCCACCCCGCTGCCATAGCGGGTGTACAGGCGAAGCTTGCCCTGAGTGTCGTAAATGTAGCTGCCGGCCGAATGGTCCATGGTGTAACTGGTGGCGGTTTTGCCTTCGGACTTTTTGTAATAGACCTTGTAGTCTTTGGCGATGACAGCCAGTGCTTGCGGCTCGGCGTACAGCGCGAGGAATGTGGGGTCGAAGTTGGCCATGTAGTTCTTCAAGACCTCGGGCGTGTCGCGCGCGGGATCGACCGTGATGAACAGGCCTTGCAGTTTGTCACCATCGGCACCCAGCAGCTTTTTAACCTCAACCAGCTCGGTCATGATGGTGGGGCACACGTCCGGGCACTGGGTGTAGCCGAAGAACAGCACCACGACTTTGCCCTGGAAGTCTTTCATGCTACGGGGCTTGCCGTTGTGGTCGGTCAGAGCGAAATCTTTGGCGTAGTCGGCACCGGTGACGTCAATCGCTGAGAACTGCGGTTTTTCTCCAGAACAAGCAGTCAATAGACCTGAAGCCATTGAAAATAGGGCGAAAACAGCTATCAATTTAAGAGCAATTCGTTTCATCATAGAGGTCAAAAAAGGTAGTGATCCACCAACAGGGCCGCAAACAGCAGGCTGAGGTGGATGAGCGAAAAGCGGAAGGTTTGGCGCGCGAGTTCATCTGAATAATTGCGAAACAAACGCCAGGCGTAAAACACAAAGCCGCCGTTGAGCAGCACCGCTGCCACCAGGTAAAACCACGAGTTCATGCCGTAGATGAAGGGCAACAAACATGCGGCAAACAAGATCAGGGTGTAGAGCAGGATTTGCAGGCGTGTGAACGCATTGCCATGCGTGACGGGCAGCATGGGCAGGCCGGACTTGCGGTAGTCTTCCACGCGGTACAAGGCCAAAGCCCAGAAGTGCGGCGGCGTCCACAGAAAAATAATGAGGAAGAGGATGAGCGCCTGCGGCCCCACGTCGCCCGTCATGGCGGCCCAGCCCAACACCGGTGGCATGGCACCCGATGCGCCACCGATGACGATGTTTTGCGGTGTGAGGGGTTTGAGGATGACGGTGTAGATGACCGCGTAGCCGACAAAGGTGGCGAAGGTAAGCCACATGGTGAGTGGGTTGACCCACACGTACAAAACCACAGAGCCCGCCACGCACAGGGCGGCAGAAAACAGCAGGGTTTGGGCGTCGCCCAGCTCGCCCTTGGCGGTAGCGCGCCAGGCGGTGCGCTTCATTTTGGCGTCAATGCCTTTTTCAACTATGCAATTAAAGGCCGCTGCAGCACCGGCCACCAGCCAGATGCCCGCGCAGGCGATCAAACCCAGGCGCGCATCAGCCAGCGTGGGTAAGCCGGGCACGGCCAGCACCATGCCGATGAGGGCACAGAAGACGATGAGTTGCACCACGCGCGGTTTGGTCAGCGCATAGAACTGGCTGAATACGGAGGGCGATGGGGAGGCAATAGAGGCACTCATGAGCGAAGTCTCGGTACAAATTTGGAAAATTGGAATGAGGCCATGGACCACGTTAACACGATGACCAGGGCCGCAGCGCCGCCGGTGTGCAGCACGGCGGTGAACAGGGGCCAGTCCAGCACGACGTTGCTCAGACCGGTGAGGAATTGCAGACCCGTCAGCGCGGCAAGCCAGCGCGCGGGCTGACGCCAAGCCGTTTGAGCGTGCATGCGCCAGGCCAGTACGGCCAGCAGCGTGATGACGAGGTAGGCCATGAGACGGTGCGCGTAGTGGATGGCGGTGAGGGCCGCAAAGTCGATGGGCTGGCCTTGCGGTGTTACGCCCAGTTCACGCCACAGGGTGAAGCCCTGTGCAAAATTCATCGCGGGCCAGGCGCTGTTTTGACACAGGGGGAAATCGGTGCAGGCCAGTACCGCGTAGTTGGTGCTAACCCAGCCGCCCAGGGCGATTTGTGCGACCAGCAGGGCTAGGCTAAAGGCCATCAGCCCGTGCAAACCCAAGGGCATGGTGCTGTCGGGCGAAGTGCGGTTTTCTTGAGCCCCATTTTGAGTCATCTTATGCGCGCCAGACTGCGTGTAGCGCACGGCCTGCACACACAGCAAGGCCAGCAAAAACAGCCCCCCCAGCAAGTGCATCGTGACGATGGCGGGGAACAGTTTCATGGTGACGGTGAGCGCGCCAAACGCGCCCTGCACACAGACCCAGACGAGCGTCAGTGTGGGCCACCAGGGGTTGAGCGTTTTGGCCTCTGACGTGCGCAAGCGCGCCCACCAACTGGCCGCAGCCAGCACCAGAATCAACACACCCACACTCGTAGCCAGGTAGCGATGAATCATCTCGACCCAGGCCTTGCCGTGTGTGACCGGGCCGGTGGGCAGAGCGGTTTGCGCCGCCGTGATGTGGGCCTGCGCGCCGACCGGGCTGGTATGGCCGTAGCAACCGGGCCAATCGGGGCAACCCAGGCCCGAATCTGTCAGGCGCGTGAAGGCACCGAAGAGCACCAGATCAAAAGTCAAAAACAGGGTGAGCAGGGTCAATGCGTGCAGGCGACGCTGGGTGCTGCTGACCTGCCCCTGCGCATCACGATGGCGCAGCCAGACCCAAGCCAACGGACCGATGGCCAGGGCCAGCCCCATGAGCATCAGGCTCATCAGGGGGGAGAAGTTGTACAGCTCGGGCGTGTTCATGCGGTTTGATTTGGCACAGGGCGGCGTTTGACGGGTTTTAGCGACCCGCCGGATCCCAGGAAGCCGAGGCGCGCAAGAGACGCTCCAGATCGCGCTTGGCTTTGGCGGCAGAAGCCATGTCAAGCTGGGCGGGTAAGCGCATCATCCAGTTGCCCATGGGATCGACCACGTATAAATGTTCGGTCAGGGCATGGCCAGTGGCAGGCTCTAGCCACTGGGCCAACTGAGCTTGCGGCACGCGCAGCACGGTGGCCCCTCTCAAACCCTCGCTCAGTGTGGCGGGTACGGCTTGCTCATCGGTCACGAACCAGACGCGATCAACCCGTGTTTTTTCTTTGCCCAAGCTCTCTCGCAATTGGCGTTGCAGGTAGAGCTGTTGTTCGCACGCGGGGCCACAAGCGCCGCTGCCCACGCTGACCAGTAGCCACTGCCCTTTGAGTGTGCTCAAGGCGACGGCTTGACCATCCAGCCCTGTGGCGACCAGTTCAGGCAAGGGCCGCTGCGGCTCAATGAGTTCGCCAAAGTTGCGGCGAGCGTCAGGCCGAATCACGTAGTACGTGATGTAAGACGCGATGACAGGCGCGGCACACACCAGCAGAAGCAGAAAAAGCCGCCAGCGCCCTTTGACGGTGCGCGAGGCGTCGTCGGCCATCGACTGGTCCGCCGTCGGCAAGCTGTGCACGGTCAGACCCAGGGGGTGGTCCTGGTTGGGCTGCTTCACGTTGTCACGGTCGTCACGGGTGACGTCATGTGTGTTGGGGGGCGATGAATCGTCTAACAAGTTGGAACCAGACATAAAGGATGGTGATCAGGGCACTCAGGCCAAACCATTGAAAAGCATAGCCATAGTGTTTGTCGATGCCGCTGGCGGGTTGCGGCCAGTCACGCAGCAGGCCTTCGCTGGGCGCACCCACCTGCTGGATGGACAGCGGTAGCAACTTTAAGTTCGTTTCCGTCTTGAATTGCGCCCAGTCGAGATTTTGCCGGATCGGGCCGCCCTGGGTGTTTCCTTGGGTCTGACCCAGCTCGTATAACTTGGCCGGTGGTGGGGCGATGCGCCCGGCCACCGAGACCACGCCCGCAGGGCTCTCAATGGGCGGCAGCACGGCACGGTCGATGAAGTTGCGGGCCACCCAGCCACGCTGCACCAGTACGACCTCAGCGCGGCCCTCCAGTTGGAAAGGCGTGAGCACGTAAAAGCCGGGTTTGGCGTTCATC
>JANPNG010000163.1:0-34420 GCA_031427355.1 Hylemonella sp. | reverse complement strand
TTACGGCGCTTTTGTCGCTGCCATCATCCTTTTTTTGGCCATTCCCGGTCCCGGGAATCTGGCGCTGATCACGTCCACCGGCAAGGGCGGCGTGCGCGGTGGGCTGGCTGCTACGCTTGGGGTGATTGCGGGTGACCAGGTTTTGTTGTGGCTGGCGGTGGCCGGTGTGGCCGCGCTGCTGCTGGCGTATCCGACAGCCTTTGCTGCGGTGCAGTGGTTGGGTGTGGCTTACCTGACTTGGCTTGGGGGTCGAATGCTGCTGGCCAAGCCAGGCGCGGCCCCGGTGCTCAACATCAAGGCCGGTCACTACCTGCGCCAGTCGTGTCTCATCACGCTGCTCAACCCCAAAGCGATTGTGTTTTACATGGCCTTCTTCCCCCTGTTTGTGGATCCGACCCAGCACCAAGGCCTGCGTACTTTTGCCTTCATGGCCGTGACCATTGCGGTGCTCACTTTTCTCTACGGTTTGGTGGTCGTGCTCTTGACGCATTTTCTGGCCGCACAGTTGCGCGCCAAGCCCTGGATCAGCCGTGCGCTGGAGAAGCTGGCGGGCCTGTGCCTGATCGGTTTCGGTCTGCGTCTGGCGATGGGGCGCTGAAGCCGTCCATCCCAAGGTCCAACCGTCCCTCGCCTCACGCATTTTCACCCTTTATTCAAAGAGACTTCATGGCCAAAATATTCTGCGTTGCCAATCAAAAAGGCGGTGTCGGCAAGACCACCACCACGGTGAATCTGGCCGCCGGGCTGGCCAAGATCGGCCAGCGCGTGCTGATGGTGGACCTGGACCCCCAGGGCAACGCCACCATGGGCTCGGGCGTGGACAAGCGCAAGCTCGAACTCACCATCTACGACGTGCTGCTGGAGTCGGCCTCGGTGGCCGAGGCGCGGGTCCAGAGTGACAAGCTGATCGCGGCCGGTTGCAGCTATGACGTACTGGGCGCGAATCGCGAACTCGCCGGGGCCGAGGTGGAGCTGGTCGATGTGGAGCGCCGTGAAAAGCGCATTAAAAATGCCCTGGCCGAAGTCGATAAAGACTACGACTTCGTACTCATCGACTGTCCGCCCAGTCTGTCCATGTTGACGCTCAACGGCCTGTGCAGCGCGCACGGCGTGATCGTGCCCATGCAGTGCGAGTACTTCGCGCTCGAAGGCCTGACCGATCTGGTCAACACCATCAAGCAGGTGCATGCCAACTTGAACAAAAATTTGCAGATCATCGGTCTCTTGCGCGTGATGTTCGACCCTCGCATTACTTTGCAGCAGCAGGTGAGCGACCAACTCAAGGCGCACTTTGGCGACAAGGTGTTCAACACGGTGATCCCCCGCAACGTGCGCTTGGCCGAGGCCCCGAGCTATGGTTTGCCGGGCGTGGTGTTTGACGCGTCGTCCAAAGGGGCTCAGTCCTACGTGAGCTTTGCGCAGGAGATGGTTGAGCGCATCAAGACCATGGCAGTGTGAGCCCAGCGTGAACCCTGCCAACGTCCTCCTCCTGCCCGGCTGGCACAACTCCGGCCCCACGCATTGGCAAAGCCGCTGGGAGGCCGCGCAGGGCTATCTGCGCGTGCAGCAGCACGACTGGGAGCGCCCCTTGCGCGGTGACTGGTTGATGCAATTGGAAGAGGCCGTATTAGCTGCTGAGACCGGTCTTGGCCCCGAGCTCATCCTGGTGGCCCACAGCCTGGGCTGCATCCAAGTGGCAGCGTGGGCCGCGCACTCGGCGCACACGACGCGCATCAAGGCCGCATTGCTGGTCGCCCCCGCCGATGTGGAGAGTGAGGCCGTGCGTGCCCTGTTGCCGAGCTGGTCACCGATTGCTCGGCAACCCCTGCCCTTTAAAAGCATGCTGGTGGCCAGTGGCAATGACCCGTTTTGCGCTTGGGCGCAATCCCAGGCGCTGGCCCGCGATTGGGGCTCGGAGTTGGTGGACGGTGGCCACATCGGGCACATCAATGCCGAGGCCGAGCTGGACGACTGGCCGCAAGGGCATGCGCTGTTACTTCGCTTGCAAGAATTGAAATGAAAAGAGAAAACGATGGTCACTAAAAAACCCAAAGGCCTAGGCCTCGGTCTCGAAGCCCTGCTGGGCCCCAAAGTGGACGAATCCGCCGCCGCGAGCAACGCCAATACCGACCTGCCCACCAGCTTGCCGCTGGGCGAACTGGTGGCCGGCCAGTACCAGCCGCGCACCCGCATGGATGAGGGCGCACTGTACGAACTGGCCGAATCCATCAAGGTGCAGGGCATCATGCAGCCGATTTTGGTGCGTCGTCTGACCAGTGGTGTCAACGAAGGCAAGTATGAAATCATCGCCGGTGAGCGGCGCTTCCGGGCCGCCAAACTGGCCGGCCTGGACCGTGTGCCGGTGCTGGTGCGCAATGTGCCCGACGAATCGGCCGCCGCCATGGCTCTCATTGAGAACATCCAGCGTGAAGACCTCAATCCGCTGGAAGAAGCCCAAGGACTGCAACGCTTGGTGAAAGAGTTTGGGCTCACTCACGAGTTGGCGGCTCAGGCGGTGGGGCGCTCACGTAGCGCTGCCAGCAACTTGCTGCGCCTGCTGAACTTGGCCGATCCGGTGCAGACCATGTTGATGGCCGGTGACATCGACATGGGCCATGCCCGGGCGCTGTTGGCGCTGGACCGGGCCACCCAGATCACGGCGGCGAGCCAGATTGCCGCCAAAAAAATGTCGGTGCGCGAGGCCGAAAGCCTGGTCAAAAAACTCAGTGCCGAATTTGCGCTGACCGCCAGCAAGCCCAAAAAAGAAAAGTCACGAGACCTCAAACGGGTGGAAGAAGAGCTGTCCGACCTACTGATGGCCGAGGTCGAAGTGCGGGTGAAAAAACGTGTCAAGCGCGGCGGTCGCATGGAAGACGTGGGCGAGCTGAGCATCCAGTTCAGCTCGCTTGATGAACTCAATGGCTTGATCGACAAGCTGCGTATTGGTGGTGCGAGCCGCTAGCCGATGAGCCTTTCTGCCCGCCTGCGCTGGCCCTTGCCCGCCCTGCTGGCTTGGGGGCTGGCCTGGGGCTTGTTTGTTCAGTCGTCGCGTCTGGGCTTGGGCAGCACCGCCGCCTTGTTGTTGGCCTCCAGTCTGGGCGTGGGTTTGAGCGTGCTGGGCCGTAGCTGGTGGCGGCGCCTCATCATCGGTCTGGGCTTTCCGGTGTCGTTGGCCCTGTCGGGTGGGCTGAGCTTGCCCGCTTGGAGTTGGCTCTTGCCCCTGATGGTCTTGCTGCTGATCTACCCCATTAACGCCTGGCGCGATGCACCACTGTTTCCCACCCCGGCCGACGCCCTGAACGATCTGCCGAACGTGGCCTCTTTGCCGCCTGGTGCACGCGTGCTGGACGCCGGATGCGGCCTGGGCCACGGCCTACAGGCCCTGCGTCAGGCGTATCCTTTGGTTGAGCTGCACGGCATCGAATGGAGCCGCCCCTTACGCTGGCTGTGCGCCCGTCGCTGCCCCTGGGCACAGGTAGTGCAGGGCGACATTTGGGTGGCCGACTGGTCGCGCTTTGATCTGGTTTATCTGTTCCAGCGGCCCGAGAGCATGGCGCGTGCGGTCGAGAAGGCGCGGGCCGAACTCCAACCCGGTGCCTGGTTGGTGAGTCTGGAATTTGAGGCGGTGGGCTTGAGCCCGGTGGCGCAACCGCAGGCGATGCAGGGCAAGCCGGTTTGGGTCTATCAAGCCCCGTTGGGCTCTAAAAATAGAGAGAAAACCCGTTAAAACCCTTTGGCATCTAACGTAAGCAGCTATCAAATAAGGAGCGACCCAAGATGTCACCCACGCGCCTGTTGGCCCTCACCACCCTGGCCATGCTGGCCTTTGCAGGCAACTCCCTGCTGTGCCGCGCTGCGCTGCGCCACACGAGTATTGACGCCAGCAGCTTCACCGTCATCCGCTTGATCTCGGGCGCGCTGGTGCTGTGGCTGCTGGTGCGCTTGCGCTCAGGCAGCACGACCGGGCAGGGTAACTGGGGCTCGGCATTGGCGCTGTTTGCCTATGCGGCGGGTTTTTCTTTTGCCTATCTGAGCCTGCCTGCGGCCACCGGTGCTTTGCTGTTGTTTGGTGCGGTGCAGGCCACCATGATCGGTGTGGGCCTGTGGCGCGGTGAGCGGCTGCGGCGCTGGCAGATCGGGGGCTTGGTGCTGGCGCTGGGCGGGCTGTTGGGCCTGCTTTTGCCAGGGCTGTCCGCACCGCCGCTGCTCGGTGCGCTGCTGATGCTGGGGGCGGGCGCTGCCTGGGGCGTTTACTCCCTGCGCGGCAAGGGCGCGGGCGACCCCACGCGTGTGACGGCGGGCAACTTTGCGCGTGCCGTGCCCATGGCGCTGGTGATGGGCCTGCTGACGCTGGGTCATGCAAACCTCGACGTGGCGGGTGTTGCCTACGCCGTGGCCTCCGGCGCGCTGACATCGGGCGTTGGCTACGCGATCTGGTACACCGCGCTGCCCGGGCTCAAGGCCACCCACGCGGCCACGATTCAGCTCAGCGTACCGGTGATAGCAGCGTTCGGCGGTATTGCCCTGCTGGGTGAGCCGCTGACGCTGCGCCTGGTGCTGGCGTCCATCGCGATCCTGGGTGGCATTGCGTTGGTGATACGGGAGAAGGCGGTTCAGTAACTAAAAATCTTGCCCGGATTCATGATGTTCTTTGGGTCGAGCGCACGCTTGATGGCGCGCATCATGTCCACCGCACCGACCCCAGTCTCGGCCAGCAGAAAGTCCATCTTGTGCAGGCCCACGCCGTGCTCACCAGTGCAGGTGCCTTCAAGCCGCAGGGCGCGCTCCACGAGTTGGTGGTTCAGCTTCTCTGCAATCTCTCGCTCCTCGGGTTTGTTGGGGTCAATCAGGTAGCCGAAATGGAAGTTGCCGTCGCCCACA
Organism: Hylemonella sp.; assembly: GCA_031427355.1. Taxonomy (GTDB): domain Bacteria; phylum Pseudomonadota; class Gammaproteobacteria; order Burkholderiales; family Burkholderiaceae_C; genus CANCDA01. The sequence goes on along the minus strand of JANPNG010000163.1, from coordinate 29,539 downwards.
TGACCAACCAGGAAGTAGGGAATGCCGCTGGCGTCGGCCTCGGCCACAGAGTCGAGCAGGCAGTCGGCTAGGCGCGAGATGGGCACGCAGGTGTCGGTGCTGATGGCCCGGCAGCCGGGCTTGCTCTGAATGGCTGCGAAGTAGGCGTTGTGCCGCGCCGTCCACAGCTTGGTGCGCGCCTCGGGCGTGCTGGCCCACTCAAACGCTTGCCCGCCGTGTTCGCTGGCCAGGGCTTGCACGGTTTCGGCCTGTTCCTGCACGCTGGCGGGTGAACCGTGGAACTCCATCAGCAGCATGGGCTCCTCGCGCAGGCCCAATTTGCTGTGGGCATTGACCATGCGCACCGAGTTTTGATCAATCAGCTCCACGCGGGCAATTGGGATGCCCATCTGAATCACCTGGATGGTGGTTCGCACCGCGGCCTCAATGCTGGGGAAGGAGCACACCGCCGCAGAAATCGCTTCGGGCAAGGGGTAGAGCCGCAGTGTGATTTCGGTGATCACGCCGAGCGTGCCTTCACTGCCCACCATCAGTCGCGTCAGGTCATAGCCGGCCGCCGATTTCTTGGCGCGCGTGCCGGTGCGGATGACCTCGCCGCTGGCCGTCACCACTTCGAGGGCCAGCACGTTCTCGCGCATGGTGCCATAGCGCACGGCATTCGTGCCGCTGGCGCGCGTGGCGCTCATGCCGCCAATCGACGCATCAGCGCCGGGGTCGATCGGGAAGAACAGGCCAGTGCTTTTGATGGCTTCATTGAGTTGCTTGCGCGTCACGCCGGGCTGCACGGTGACGGTCAGGTCCTCGGCATTGACGCTCAGGAGCTGGTTCATGCGGCTCACGTCGATGCTGATGCCGCCCTGCACGGCCAGCAGGTGGCCTTCCAGCGAAGAGCCCACACCAAACGGAATCACCGGCACGCTGTACTGGCTGGCCAGCTTGACGGCATCGGCCACGTCGGTGGTGGATTCGGCAAACACCACGGCGGCGGGTGGGGGCACGGTGGTGTAGGCGGACTCGTCGCGGCCATGCTGTTCACGCACGACTTGCGCGGTGGAGCAGCGCTCGCCAAAGCGCGCTTTGAGTCCGTCGATCAAAGCTTGCGGCACTTCGCGTGCGTGGATGGCGGGCAAGAGGTGGGCGGGGGGTGTGGGTGCGTTCATAATCGCATTTTCTACCAAGGGCGCATCATGGGCAATCGCCTCACACAAATCGCCACCCGCACGGGTGATGACGGCACAACCGGCCTCGGGGACAACACCCGCGTCTCCAAGAGCAGCCTGCGCGTGCAGGCCATGGGCGAGGTGGACGAGCTCAACTCTCATATCGGCGTGCTGCTGTGCGAAGATTTCCCCGTGCAGGCGCGCGACGTGCTGGTGGAGGTGCAGCACCAACTCTTCAATTTGGGTGGTGAGTTGTCCATCCCTGGTTTTGAGTTGCTCAAGGCGGACGCCGTGCTGGCGTTGGACCAGGCACTGGAAACCTTCAACGCGACCCTGCCCCGGCTGCAGGAGTTCATCTTGCCCGCAGGCAGCCGCGCGGCGGCCCAGGCCCATGTGTGCCGCACCGTGGCACGCCGGGCCGAGCGCAGCATCGTGGCGCTGGAGGGTCAAGAGACATTGAAAGCCACGCCACGCCAGTACCTCAACCGTTTGAGCGACCTGCTGTTTGTGCTGGCGCGTGTGCTCAACCGGATGAACGGCGGCGATGACGTGTACTGGAAGAGTGAGCGTTTGGCGCGTTCCGATGTGAACCAGGGTTGACTCAGAAAGAAGGGCAGGCATGGCAAGCACATCCCCAGACGAAACACAAGTCCCGTCCTTCATGCAGAAAACCGCCAGCCAAAACCTGAAGCGACAACTCACCAACCGGTTTTTGTTGGTGTTCGTTTTGACAGCGTTTGTGTGCAGTTTGATGGCCTTGTTTTTGTACCAAACTGTTGCACAGTCCGCCTCTATGGATCCCGCCGCCCCGCAGGTCTTGCTGCCCCTGGGCACTCAGCTAGGCGTGAAGCCCCTCGCGGTGGTGGGTGCGGTGTCTGGTCTGATGTTGGCGCTGACTCTGGTCTTGTGGTTGGTGATCGGCCAGTGGGTGAGCCGGATGGTGAATCGCATGGCACAGCTCTCCCGGGCCACCACCCTGTTTGCTGACGACCACCTGATGAGCGAGCCTTTGATCCAGGCGCTCAAAAGCGCCGACGCCAAACCGGACGAAATTGGCGACATGGCGCTTTCGCTGCAAGGCTTGATGCAAAGCGTGATGTTGTTTGACCAGCAGTACTTTGCTTACATGGAAACGCTGGACATCCTGGAAGAAGGCGTGGTCGAGCTTTGGCCCGATGGCCGCTACCAACGGGCCAGCCCCGGCTGGGCCCGCTTGACGGGGCAAGCCCGCCAAGCAGGGGAGCTGTTGTTCGACAGTATCCATCCCGACTATGTGGCGGACTTTCATCACAGCTTTGTGCAGTTGGTTTCGGGCGAGAAAAAAAACATCAGCGGGCGCCTGCGCCTGCTACGCGCCGCCGACGTCGAGGTGTGGGTCGAGTACCGCTTTGTGCTGGGCAACGCAGCGCAAAACAACAGGGGCCCCAGCGTGTGCGGCGTGATGCATGACATCACCCAAAGCCACCTGCTGGAGGCGCACGTCATGCACATGGCCATGCACGATGCGCTCACCGCCTTGCCCAACCGGGTCTTGCTGGAAGACCGCGCCAAGATCGCCCTGCGCACGGCCCAGCGCAGCGGCAAGAAGGTAGCGCTGGGCTTTTTGGACCTGGATCACTTCAAACACGTGAACGACCAGTTCGGCCACAGGGTGGGCGACGAGTTGCTGCTGGCGTTGGCCGAGAATTTGCGCCACTGCCTGCGTGCCGGGGACACGCTGGCGCGCTGGGGCGGCGACGAGTTTGTGGTTCTGTTGCCCGAGCTGGGCACGCTGGAGGACGCTCGCGAAGTCGTGGCCAAGCTGGTGAGCGCTTGCGAAAACCCGATTCAAGTGGAAGGCGCTGAACTGAACGCGACGCTGAGTATCGGCGTGGCGCTCTACCCGGACGACGCACAAAATGTGTCGGACCTCCTGCTACACGCCGATCGGTCCATGTTCATGGCCAAGGAGCAGGGCCGCAACACCGTGCGCTTTTATGCCGACTTTGCTCATCGCGAGCAAGACCGCAGAGCGCTGCTCATTCAAAACCGCTTGGTGATGGCAATCCGGGAGCACCAGATCCAGACCTGGTACCAACCCATTGTGGACGCCCGCACCCATCGCGTGGTGGGCTGTGAGGCGCTGGCACGCTGGTATGACCCAACCTACGGCTGGGTGTCCCCGGCCACTTTTGCGCCCATGGCCGAAAAACTGGGCCTCATTCGTGACGTGGGGCAACAGGTCTGGCTTCAGGCAATGGACAGCTTGAAGCGCTGGCGTGCCATGGGCCTGGACATCAAGATATCGGTCAATGTTTCCCGGCGTCAATTTTTTTCGCCCACCTTCACCTCCGAGCTGCACGCAGTGCTGGTGAGCCACGATATCCCGGTGTCTTCGGTCGAACTGGAAATCACGGAAAGCGTGGCCATGGAAGACACCCAGCACACCATGCACCGCCTGGGCGAACTTGCCCAAGCCGGGTTTGGCATTGCCATTGACGATTTCGGCACCGGCTACTCATCGCTGTCGCAGCTGCATGACATGCCCGCGAACAAAATCAAGATTGATATTTCCTTTGTTCAGCGCGCCAACAGTGAGCAGGGCAAGCAGTTGATACAGGCCATTGTCAACATTGCCAGCGCCTACAACTTGCAGACGGTTGCTGAAGGCGTAGAGACCGCCGAAGTGGCGCTGGCCATGCGCGAGTTCGGCGTGGACTTGCTACAGGGCTACCACTTTGGGCATGCCATGAGCCCGGAAGATTTTGAGCACTACTTGCTGGCGCAGCTCAAACCGGAGCGAGAACTGTTTTAACTTTGCAGGAAATGGTGTGACCTCTTTGCCACTTGCCACTCCATCGGAACCTACGAATTCAACGCCCTTGGTCATCGACTTTCACGCCCACATGCTGGAGCGTGAGGTCTTTGAAGCTTCCACCAGCCGCACCGTGTTCACCGGCTTTGGTGCCGCCCCTGCCAAGGCGCCGCGCTCCGGTGCGGTGGCCATGATGGCGCGTATGTTTGATCCGTTGGCCGAAATCGCCGATATGGACGCGCGTGGCATTGACATGGCGGTGGTGACGGCCAGCACGGTGTTGCAAGGCACGTCTTGGGCTGACCCGCAAACCGATTTGATGCTGTGCCAGCGCTGCAACGATCAGGCGGCCGATTGGGTGGCGCAGCACCCGGGACGTTTCATTGGCAGCATGGTCTTGCCGATGCAGGACATGGGCTTGGCTTTGGTCGAATTGCGCCGCGCTTTTGCGCTGGGCCTGCGCGTGGCCAACCTGCCCTCCAGCACCCAAGGCGTGTACCTGGGTGACCCGGTGTTTCACCCCTTTTGGGCCGAGGTGCATGCGCGTGGCATCACCGCCTGGATTCACCCCGAAGGGGTGCGTGACCCGTGGTTTCAACGCTATGCGTTGTGGAACTCGCTGGGCCAATCCATCGAAGAAGCCAAGTGCATGGCGTCGCTGATTTACGAAGGTGTGATGACGCAGTTTGCGGGCGTCAACATCGTGATGGCGCATGGGGGCGGCTACTTCCCACACTACATGGGCCGCCTGGACCGTAACACCGTCAACCGCCCCGACACCGTGCGCCACATGGAGGGCAAAACGCCCAGCGATTTTTTACGGCATTTCTATTACGACTCTTGCGTCTATGACCCGCAGGTCTTGAAGGTGCTGATCGAGCGCGTGGGGGTAGACCGCATCGTGATGGGCAGCGACTACCCGGTGGGTGAGCAAGACCCTGTGGCCTGGCTGCGCGGCGTGGGTTTAAGTGGCGAGGATTTGGCCGCTGTGGCCGGAGGCAATGCGGCGCGTTTGTTGGCTATTTCTTGAGGCTTACTGGCGTTCGAGTATTCGAGTCTAGGCACAGGTATTTGCTTCGCTGATGCACTTGGTGTGGACGGCTCCGCGGCTGTCCTCCGGCCTTCGGCCTCCCCCTTGATGCCGCTGCGCCGCCCACACCAAACGCATCTCGGAGTTGAGTGCACCGCCGAGATGATCCCGTACAAACTTATCGCCAACAAGCCCTTGGCTAAGCAAACCCCTACTCAGGAATTTTGATTTGCGACTTCTGCGCCACCGCGCCCCAGCGCGCCAAATCTGAGCTGAGCAACTGGGCCAGCTCTTGTGCGCTGCCACCGGCTGCAGTGACCTGTGTGGCGGCCATTTGCGCTGAGACTTCGGGCAACTTGACGATGCGGTTGATTTCGGTCTCCAGCCGCTGCACCACCTCGGGCGGTGTGCCTGCGGGGGCGAAAATCCCAGTCCAATAACGAAACTCCAAATCAGGCAGGCCGATCTCGGCCATGGTGGGCACGTTGGGCAGAGTGGGCAGGCGCGTGGGTGACGTCACAGCCAGCGCACGCACATGACCTGCTGCGATAGCGCGCGTGGCCGGACCGGTGTCCACCAGGGACATCAGCAAGTCGCCCGCCATCAACGCGGTGAGGGTCTCGCTCATACTTTTGTACTGGATGAACTCGCCCGGCGACTCGGTCTTGAGGCGAAACAACTCTGACGCAAACTGAAAGGCCGGACCCGAACCGCCGTAGTTGGACTTGGCCGGGTTGGCCTTCATGTAGGCCACCAGCTCGGGCACGGTGGTGATGGGCAACTTGGCATTGACCAGCAGCACCAGCGGAAAGGTGGCCACCAGCGACACCGGCACAAAATCTTGGGTGGGTGAGTAGCGCAGCTTGGGCACCAGCAGCGGCGTGAACACCATATTGCCAATCGGCCCGAGCAGCAGGCTGTAGCCGTCGGCGGGTGATTTGGCCACGAAGTCAGTGGCGATGATGCCGCCCGCGCCCACCTTGTTCTCAACCACGACCGATTGCCCCAGCGCAGTCGACAAGCGCGGGCCGATGATGCGTGCCAAGGTGTCCATGCCGCCGCCTGCGCCCTGGCCCACAACCAGGCGAATGGGCTTGGCAGGGAAGCTTTGCGCGTGCAGGGTTTGCACGGGTGTGAGCAAGACGGCGAGGAGAAGTCCGAACGGTAGTGTGTTGAAGAGGCGCATGGCTTGGTTTTAAGCGAGGAGGCACCCCCTTGGCAGAGGGAAAACCTGCCTTGACAAGCTCAGGGTTTATGAAGACAGTAGGCCCGCTACGCCATCCCCTGTTTAAAAATGAAAGGTGACATTGATGGGACTTCGGTTTATGGAGCACATTTTGATTCTCACGCACGACCCCGAGGCCACGCGTGACTGGTTTTGCGACAACCTGGGGTTTCGCAGCGGCGATCACCCTCACTTTGGCTTCCCCGTGTACTGGCTCTACATCGGCGAGCAAGACGTGGTGCACATCGGCAAGGCACGCCACTCCGCGCACCAAGACACCTACCTCAAGACCCCGGGCGACCAAGCCGGGCAAGACTACTCCGCCGCAGGCGCACCGGGCTCGGGGCGCATCGACCATGTGTGCTTTAACTGCGACGGCATCACCGAATTTGTCGAGCGCCTCACCCGCAACGGCATTGCGTTCAACGAGCGCAAGGCGCACAACTCCGACCTCTACCAGCTCTTCATGCGCGAGCCCATCAACGGCATCAAGGTGGAGCTGAACTTCACCGCCGAAGAAGCGGTGCGCGCAGGGCGCGTGGCCAGCTGGACTGACGCAGGCGCGCGCGCCACGGGGCAAGCGGCATGAGCTCACCCAACAACCCTCCCATGGCCCCGCCCTACACCCCCCAGATTCGCCTCTACCAAGACTGGCTGCGCGATCAACGCGGCCTGCGCTTTGCCGACTACGACGCGCTGTGGCGCTGGTCCACCACCGATCTCAACGCCTTTTGGCAAAGCGTGTGGGACTACTTTGATTTGCAGTCCCCCACGCCGCACAGCGCCGCCTTGGCGCTCAACCGCATGCCCGGCGCGGTCTGGTTCCCCGGCGCGCAGGTCAACTACGTGCAGCAGGTGTTTCGCCACGTCGATGCGGCCCACAAAGCTGGCCTGCCCGCCCTCATCAGCCACAACGAGCACAGCCTTCGCGCGGGTTTGCCCGCGCGTGAGTTGAGCTGGCCCGCGTTGCGCCGACAAGTGGCTTCACTGGCGCTGCACCTCAAACGCCAGGGCCTGCAACCGGGTGACCGCGTGGCGGCGTACCTGCCCAACATCCCCGAGGCCATGGTGGCCTTTTTGGCGGTGGCCAGCCTGGGCGGCGTGTGGAGCATTTGCGCGCCCGACATGGGCACGGCCGCCGTGCTGGACCGCTTTCGCCAGATCGAGCCCAAGGTGCTGATCGCTTGCGATGGTGTGCGCTACGGCGGGCGTGACCTGGACCGGCGCGACGTGGTGGCCGAGCTGTGCGCGGCGCTGCCCACGGTCACCCATCTCATCATGCAAAGCAATCTGGGACTGCCGGAAATTGCTATTAAATCAGGAGCTGCTCACGCTACATTCCAAAGGGCTGCAGGCCAAAACGATGCTGAAACTGCGGGCTACGAACCGCTTTGGCTGCCGTTTGACCACCCGCTGTGGATCGTCTATTCCAGCGGCACCACCGGCCTGCCCAAACCCATCGTGCATGGCCACGGCGGCACGATGGTCGTGGCACTGGCGCTCAAAGTGCTGCACAACGACATTGGTTGCAGCTACGCGGACAACTCCTTGGGCGAGCGCTACCACTGGTACAGCACCACCGGCTGGGTGATGTGGAACGCGCAGATGAGCGGCCTGCTCAACGGCACTACCTGTTGCATTTTTGATGGCAGCCCCGGCGGCGCCACGGTGGACGGCGCAGGCCACAAAATTGCGCCCGACTGGACCACGCTGTGGCGCTTTGGCGCTGACGTGCGTGCCAGCTTCTTCGGGGCCGGTGCGGCTTTCTATGCCAACTGCATGAAGGCCGACATTGACCTCGCCCAATGCGGCGACCTGAGCCACGTGCGCGCTCTGGCCAGCACCGGCTCGCCGTTGAGCGAAGAGGTACAGAACTGGGGGACGGCGCAGTTTGAGCGCCTTCATCAGTCAGCCTCCGTTCGGGCTGAGCTTGTCGAAGCCGATCCTTCGACAAGCTCAGGACGAACGGAAATAGACATCTGGTGGTGCAACATCTCCGGGGGTACTGACTTTGCAGGCGCTTTTATTGGCGGAAATAGAGAGCTCGAGCAAATCCCCGGCGAAATGCAATGCCGCCTCTTGGGCTGCGCCGTCGAAGCCTGGAACGAACAAGGCCAGCCCGTCATCGGCGACGTGGGCGAACTGGTCTGCACCCAACCCATGCCGTCCATGCCTTTATACTTCTGGGGAGACACGGATGGCGTGCGCTACCTCGCCAGCTACTTCGACATGTACCCCGCCGGTCATGGCCGACAGCCCGGCGGCGGCGACGCAGACCCCGAGACCGGGCCGGTCTGGCGCCACGGCGACTGGCTCAAGCTCATCCCCCACAAAGGCTATAGCAGCTGCGTCATCTATGGCCGCAGTGACGCCACCATCAACCGCCACGGCCTGCGCATGGGCACCAGCGAGCTGTACAGCGCCGTCGAAGCCCTGCCCGAAGTGCTGGACGCCATGGTGGTCGATCTGGAGTACCTGGGGCGCGAGAGCTACATGCCGCTCTTCGTGGTGCTGCGCGAAGGCCTAACGCTGGACGACGCCCTGCGCGCCAAATTGAACCACGCCATCCGCACCGCCTTATCCCCGCGCTTTTTGCCCAACGACATCTTTCAAGTGCCCGAAATCCCCCGCACGCTGACCGGAAAAAAGCAGGAGCTGCCGATCAAGAAACTGCTGCTCGGTCAGCCCATCGACAAGGTGCTGAACCGCGATGCGATGGCGAATGCGGGGTGTCTGGATTGGTATGTGGGGTTTGCCCGGGAGCGGCAGGCGCAACCCTAATCACACCGGCACAAACACTGCCGGACTGATGCTGAAGAACTTGCCCAGTTTCCCCGCCAGAGTGGCGCTGATGGTTCGTTTGCCCGCCAGAATGGCCGACAGATTTCCCTGCGCAACGATCGCCGAAAGATCGTCTTGCTTTAGCCCGCGCGCCTCCATCAAAAAGCGCAGCGCGTCTTTGGGCGCGGCGGCTGGAATCGCGTGATGTTCTTGCTCGTATCGGGACACCAAATCACTGGCCAAATCCAGCAGGCCTGACAGAGGGTGCTCTTCATCGTCCCCTGCCACCTCCAACAGAGCATTCATCAGCGCGACCATGCGGTCGTATGCAGCCTCGTTGTTGATAGGGCGCAGGTGTGCCAGCGTGTCAAACGCTTGCCAAGAACTTTGCAACGCCTTCATGTCGAGGGTTTTGCCGCGTTGAGTGTGTGTTGCTGCTTGCATATTTACACCTTGCCTTTGCGATCAAGCTTGTTCCACCTGTCGTATTCGCTATGCGTCATGACCTGTTGCACAAAGACCTTGTTGAATTTGTAGCGGATGATTACCACCATGCGATAGTTGTTGCCACCCACGTCAAACACCGTATAAGGCGGCACGTCATCAGCGGAGTTGAAAAAAACTCACGTGCATGGCGAAACTATATCATATTGATATATAAATGGAGAATATCTCATCGGCAAAGTGCCGAACTGGGATGCAATGGCGAATACGGGCTGATAACGCTCAAGGCAACACGCGCTTCAATGCACGAATTTTTTGCCACAGCACCGCCTTGGGCAAGTCCATCGCCATGACCTGCATACACCGCTCGGCCCAGCCTGGGCGGGTCTGAAGGCGGTTGATGCCCTTGGCGAGGTCATTGAGGATGGATTGACCGTAGGCCTTTTCGGCCTTGGCAACGGCTTGTCGCAGCAAGGGCAAAGTGGGGCTCATCAAGGCCAGGTCAATCAAGTCGCGGCTGAAAACGCCATCGTCATTCCAGCGGTCCGAGTTGGCCAGCAGCTTGCTGGTGGCCATGTCCAGCGTCGTCAGCGTGGCGATACCGCAAAGTTCATCACCCGCACCTGGGCTTGCCAATTCAATTCGACCTTCAAGCACGATCTCCAGCTTGATTGGCTACCCATCCACCTGTAACTGGGTGCGAATGCCGTATTGGTCGGCCCGTATCTCACGGATTTGCTCCAACGGGGTTGCGCCGTCGCGCACGATGCCTGCAATCCCTTGCGGGTTCGTCAACAACTGGCGCATGGCGCGGTAGCCGCCCACATCGGACACTATGAAGTCAATGTCCACCGACGCGCGAAACTCCCCATACCGCAGGGCGATGGCCGTGCCGCCACCAAACAGGCAGCCATTGGCTTGCAACAGTGAGCCATTGAGTGCGCCAAGCACTTGCGCAATACGCTGGTGATGGGGGCGCTTAAACACAGCTTGCTCCATCCCCAAGCGCCAGACGCAAAGCATCCACCAAATCGCGCTCGCTTGGTGCTAAGGCCTGCACATCCAGATGCCGCCAGTTGCGCTCGTAAATGCTCAGTGCCTCAGTGGGTGTCAGCGCATCCGTGCCGTGCACCTGCCAGGCGAGTTGTTTGAGCTGCGGGTAGTCGGCCAGACGGATGCGGGCAGGAATCCAGCCTTGGCGGTTCTGCGGAGCTTCGTCTGCCACTGCGGTGGGCGGCATGAGGCTGCCAAAGTCCAAGCCCAGCGCCGCCATCGCGTTGAGGTACGCACCCATCGTCACCGAGGGTTCTCCGCTTTCGATCCGATGAAGCGTGACTCGCGACATGCCCGCCGCCTGCGCAGCCGTGGTGGCGCTGACGTGCAAGGCTTTGCGATGGGTGCGAATTTGCTGGCCAAGCGCGGCCAGCTTCGTGGTCACGGCGCTGGGGGTGGCGGGGGTTTTGGCGGGCATAGTGTTTCTCATTTTATGCAAAATTGACTAATTGTCAATAATGAGATACAAATTACCCGGTTTGCGCGAACAGTGTGACCCGTTGTTATGCAGCCGCTGCGTGCAGTTTCATGCCCAGCGCTTTGGCTATACCGGCTGTGTCGTCCGGTGCCTCTTCCAGCCAGGCGTCCAGGTAGGCAGCCATTTCTTCAGGCGTGCGCAGGTGTTCGGCCACGACGTAGGGCGTCGTCTTGGTTTTCGTTGGTTTTTTCACTGCGGGTTTGGGCATAACGGCTACTCCTTGAAATCTTTGACCAACTGAATCGCCATGGCAATGTCCTCTTGCTGCGATGACTTGTCGCCGCCAATGAGCAGCAGCAAAAGCTGGAATTGCCGTCGATCAGTCGATCAACGCGACCCAGAATCCGCGAGCGTCCAGCGCGATCCCTGAGGGCGTCAAGCCAGTCGCGGTACTCGCGCGGGATGCGTGGCAAAGAAATGATCGAAGTGAAAGGTGTACTGAAAGAGCGCCAAAAGTCAAAGCGACACCGCATCCCAAAGGCAAGTCAAGCCCGTGCCACGCAGATCCTCTTCCATGGGTGCCGCCAGTTCCTGTGCTCGCCCCTGGTGCTTGTTTTTTGCACGTTCGTCACCGATGGCAGCGGCGGCCCGAGCAAGCGCCTGGTGGCAATCCCACATGAGTCGGACGCGCCCGATCTGCTCGGCCAGCCTCAGCGCCAGCGTCAAATCCTTGCGCGCAGATTCATAGGCCTTGGTGACCAGCCCGGCCAAGCCGCGCAGGCGGTGGGCCTGGCCCATCATCTCTTTCAAGTCAGCACGGGATGCCAAAGCCAGCAACTCATCCGCGTACGCCACGCAGGCGTTGCCATCGCCATGGGCCAGCGCTACTTCAGCCAGCGCCTCCAGGCAGCGCAGCGTCAGCCAGGCTTCGCTGTGATCTTGCGTGTACTTCCAAGCCGCTTGCAATAAGGCTTGATCACAGGGGATGCCCAGGCGCAATTGAGCGATCACCTGATTGGCTTCCATTCTGGGCTGCCAGTACCGAATGCCCGCTTCGCGCGCGAGCGCCAGGCCACGTTCAAAGTGTTGGAAGGCCTGAGCGGATTGGTTCAGTTCAAGGAGCAGACAACCCAAGGTGTCATGCGCCATGATTTGGTAGCGCACCAGGTGCAGCGTTTCCAACTGAGGCAAGGCCTCCTGCAAATCAGCCCAGGCCAGGCCGTACTTGCCCAGTGCCAGCTGCGCTTGGGCGCGGCCGATCAGGGTGGGCCCCAGATGCCACTGCAGATCGGCCGCGCGCGCGATGACCAGAGCGGCATCGAAGTGCAACAGGGCGCGCGGGTAGTCTGCCAGCCCCATGTGGCCGGTGCAAGCCCAGCCGATCATCATCAGGTTCTCCGACTCATAGCTGCGGTCGCCGATGCCGCGCGCGAGATCGAGAGAACGCGAGAACGAGGCAATGGCTGCTGCTGGTTCGGCGTTGGCGAAAAAGGCTTCACCACGGCCATGAAAGGCCTGCACGGCCACCAAATCCGTCAAGCCCAGGCGCTCGCTGAGTTCCACTGCCTGGCTGTGATAACTGATCGCCAGATCGTTGCGGCCATTGCTCCAGGCCACGGTTCCCAGGTGGTACAGGGTGTCGGCGGCGTGGCGTTCATCGCTCATGGCGCGCGAGACCGTGAGCGCCTCGTCCAGACAGGCAATGGCCTGCTCATAGGCATCGGCGCGTCGATAGGCCATCCCGAGCTGAATCAGAACATCACGCGCATGTTCGTGCTCGCCCAGTGCCCGTGCCGCAGCGATGACTCGTTGAAAATCGGGCACCGCGCCCTCGATCTGGCCGACCAGGGCGCGGGCCGCGCCGCGCCGCTCGCACAGGGCCAGTAGCTCAGCTGGCGTTGTGCCTTCTGGATGGGCTTGCAGCAGGGCCACGGCGCGATCCAGGCATTGCAGCGCTTCGCGCATCGCAAACAGCCGCTGCGCATGGTCGGCGGCCAGGCCCAGGTAGTGCAGGGCCTTGGGCCATAACTTGGCGCGCTCACAGTGTTCGGCCAGCCGGGCGGCTCGCTCGTCGGCCTGGCTTTGCGGGTGGCACTCGAACAAGTCCACCACCGCCCGGTGCAGCAGCACGCGCCGGGCCGCGCCAATGTCGCCGTACACCACCTCGCGTACTTTGTCGTGGCTGAAGTCATAGAACCCGGTCTCCGCATCTTCGCGCAGCAAGCGACGCTTGACCAGGGATTCCACCGCAGACAGAAATTGTGGCTCTGGCACCTGGGTCAGCGCCAGCAGGGTTTCAAAATCAAACCGCCGCCCCAGCACCGCCGCCAGATCCAGCAGCGGCCGCTCGGCCTGCGGCACATGGGCCAGGCGCCCCCGCACCGAGTCGCGTAGGGTCTGCGGCAGCAGCGCGCCGACTTCAGTCTGGAGCGCGGCTTCACCAGCGCTGAGCGCGTGCAAGATCGACCCGAGAAAGAAGGGGTTGCCTTCGGTTTCAGCTTGCAGCCGACCGGCCAGGCCCGGCGCGCTCAGCCGTGGGTCGCTCAGTCCGGCCAGCAGGGCCTGCGTATCGCCAAGGCCTAGCGGTGCCAGCGCCATGTGCCAAGTTTCGGTTTCGCGGCGCAGGCTCTCGACCAGTCGAACCAGGCCTTCGCTGCTGGCCAGCTCTTCCGTCCGGTAGGCGCAGACCAGTAGCAGCGGGCGATGGGCCAGCTGCCGCGCCAGATAGTGCAGAAAGCCCAGGCTGGCGTCGTCGGCCCATTGCAGGTCGTCCACCATGAGCAGCAACTGCCGACCCTGCGCCAGCGCGTCCAACAGTCCGATCAGCCCATGAAACAGCCGTGCCTGGCGCGCCTCGGGGAAGTCAGTGGACAAAGGTGGCAAGCCCGCCAGGCGAGTCGCCATGGCGGGCACCAGCGCCGCCACCTCGGCCAGCAAGGTTGGCACCATGCGTGCCAGCGCCGATTCGGGCGTGGCCTGCCAAGCCTGGGTGGCCAGGTCAATCACCGGCTGGTACGCCATGCCACGCTCAATCTCGTAGCAGCGGGTGAGAAGCGTGGGCAAGCCCCGCTGCCGCGCATAAGACGCCACTTCATGAATCAGTCGGGTCTTGCCGATACCGGCCTCGCCCTCGATCAAAACCACCTGGCCGCTGCCCGCCGTGAGTCGGGCCAGCAGGCCGAGAAAACCACCGTACTCAATACCACGCCCAACGAAGGGGAGCTGCCCGGCTTCAATCGATACAGCGGGATCGCGCAAGGCCGTAGGCTGAGTGGTAAGCGAAGCGCCCGGCGTGCTGCTGGCTGGGCTGCTGGGCGCGCTGATCGGCGTCTGTGCCAGCGGCAAACCGCTGACCGCTTGCGGCGATCGCGCTGCTTGCAAAAATGCGGCCCGCTCCAGCGGGGCAATAGCCAGCTGCAAAGCCAGGCGTTCGGCCAAGCCCCTGGAGGGCCTGCGTTCCTCGGCTTCAATTTTTTTGATGGCGGCGGGCGAGCAACTGACTTTTTGAGCCAGCGCGCTCTGGGTCAAATCAAGCGCCTTGCGTCGGCGGCGCAGCCAGTAGCCAAAAGAGTTGCTCGGTTCGTCCATGGGGTTTGCTGGTCAAGGCCTTTCATGGTACCCCAGCGGCCTGAGTTGCTGTGGGGGGAAACCGCCTTTTGTCGCCTATTTTGTCCCCCTACTTGTCCCTGTCTGGGCGACCCTGGAGCGCTGGCAATGCGGTGCAATCACAGCGTGGGTTCACCGCCGCAATGGCGGTTAACGAGTTCCCCACGACTCAGACTAGGAGCAGAGAAAATGAAATCAAGTTTCAAATGTCGCCAAGCTGCGGTGGTTGCCGTGTTGGCCTGCGCTGCACCCTTACTGTGGGCGCAGTCTGGCCACCACACCATGGTCAATCCCGACGAGTTGAAATGGGCGCCCGTGCCCTCCCTGCCCAGGGGCGCACAAATCGCCGTCATTGAAGGGCCGCTGAACGAGGCCGTGCCCTTCACCTTCCGGCTCAAGTTTCCGGCCAACTACCAAATTCCGCCCCACTGGCACCCCGCCATCGAGCGCGTCACGGTACTCTCGGGCAACTTCAACATGGGCAGCGGCGAGAGTTTCGACAAAACCAAATCGCATTCGCTCAACGCCGGCGGCATGACCATCATGCCGGGCAAAACCCCGCACTTCGCCTGGACTGGGAGTGAAACCGAGATCCAACTGCACGGCACGGGTCCCTGGGGCATCACCTACATCAATCCGACCGACGACCCGCGAATCAAATAGGTCGCCACGAAGCCCAACGCCCAACCCCTAGGAGAAACCATCATGCGTATCGCAAAAGACAAGGTAGAAGTCAAACTGTCGATCCCCGGCGCCGTACTCCGTCAGCAAACGGATTTTGGTGATGCGACGGGTCTGGGCAAGATCAGCGGCGAGTACTTCACGCTCTCGGCGGGGGTTGATACCACCCCATTGTTCCAAGGACTGGAAGGCAATCTGTGCCAATGCCCGCACTGGGGCTTCGTCTTGCGCGGCCAACTCACCACCACCGACGCGCAGGGCGCGCAAGAGACGGTCAACGTCAATGATCTTTTCTACTGGCCGCCGGGACACAACGTCAAAGTTAACACCGACGCGGAGATCGTCATGTTCAGTCCGCAGCACCAGCACAGCCATGTCATCAGCCACATGATCGACAAGGTCAAGGCTTAAACCGCGCGTCCAGTCAAGCGCAGCCACGTCTCATCAACCCATTCCCCAGGAGAAGCACTCATGGAAACTATCGCAACCCCACCGGTTGCCGATCTGGCCGCCGTCAAGCTCAAGCAACAGGTCGCCTGGTCCGCAGGCGACTACGCCGTCATTGGCACCACCTTGCAAATCGTTGGCGAGACCCTGTGCGAGGCGCTGGATCTGCGCGCGGGCCAGCGCGTGCTGGACGTGGCGGCCGGCAATGGCAACGCCACGCTGGCAGCGGCACGGCGCTGGTGCGAAGTGGTGTCAACCGACTATGTGGGCGCACTGCTGGAGCGGGGTCGGCTACGGGCCAGCGCCGATGGCCTGGCGGTGCAGTTTGAAGTGGCCGATGCCGAGAACCTGCCTTACCCAGACGCCTCGTTTGATGTCGTGCTGTCCACCTTTGGTGTGATGTTCACGCCCAACCAGGAAAAAGCCGCCAGCGAACTGGCGCGGGTGTGCAAGAGCGGCGGCAAAATTGGCCTGGCGAACTGGACGCCAACCGGCTTCATCGGCGAGCTGTTCAAGCTGATTGGTCGCTACGTGCCGCCACCCACTGGCGTCAAGCCGCCCTCGCTTTGGGGAACCGAAGATCGCCTGCAAGCCCTGTTTGGTGAGCGTATCGCCACGCTGGAAGTGGAACGCAAGCATTTCGTGTTTCGCTACCGCTCCCCCCAGCACTGGATTGACACCTTCCGCACCTACTACGGTCCGGTGCAAAAGGCTTTTGGCGCGGTCGATGCGGAGCGGCAAACTTTGCTGACTGCCGATCTGACCGCGCTCTTGCAAAAGTTCAACCGAGCGACTGACGGCGCCCTGGTCGCGCCCAGCGAGTACCTTGAAGTTGTGATCACGGTTCGTTGACGTGCGGGGTGACAGTCGGTATCGCGTCGGCCACCCGTTGGCAAAATCCATCAATCCGCCCCCCATCAATCCACCGCACCACCGCCACCATGTCGCGCCCTGGGTCGATCCAAACCACGCTTGCACCGGCACCGATGCAAAAATAGCTTTCGGTTGACGCGCTGGGGCACACGCCGCGCAGGCGGTTGAGCCAGACCAACATGCCGTACCAAGGGGCGATGGCGCAGGGGGTGACCATGCGGCGCAGCCAGGCCTGCGACAGCACTTGCTGGTTGCCCACGCGGCCCTGGTTGAGCATCATCTGCCCGACCAGAGATTGATCCACACTGCCAATCGACAAACCCGCGCCCCAGTGCGTGCCACCGGGCACAGACTGCATGCGCTCGCCGTTGATCTCCACCCAGCTGTTGTCGTAGCCCTCCCAGCGCCAGTCCGCGCTCAAGCCGCAGGGGTCGGCGATGGTTTCTTTGAAGACTTCGGGCAGGGGCCGCTTGAACACATGCAGCAGCGCCAGCCCGAACTGGTTGATGCGCACGTCGTTGTATTCCCAAAAGGTGCCGGGGGCTTGCAGCGGGCGCGCATCGCCTTTGGTGCCCCGGTCTTTCGCATCGGGGCGTTGCGGTTGGTATTGCAAATGGCGGTAGCGGTCCACTTGGTCGGGGATGCCAAAGCAGTCACCCTCCCACTCGCTGGTTTGCTGCAAGAGTTGCAGCCAGGTGACGCTTTGGTTGTGCACGCCCTCGAACCCGATGCCGGGCACTTTGACGTGCACGGGTTCGTCCAGGTTGGGCAACAGGCCGCTGTCATGCGCCACACCAGCCAGCAGCGCGAGGTAGGTCTTGGCGATGGAGAAGGTGAGGTCGGCGCGATTCGGCTCGCCCCATTCGATGATTGGCTTGCCGCCGACACGCACCACGCCAGAGACCGGGCCGCGTGGGTGCACGGGGCCGAGCAAGCGGTTCCACGGCGGCGGGTCCATGTTGTGGATGCCCCAGTTGTCGTTGTTGTCGCGGCCCCAGGGGGTTTCGTGCGTGACGGTGAAGTCAACGGCGGCTTGCAGTTTTGAGAGATCAATTTTCATGTGAAGGGGCATCAATCTACCGTCGCACCCGAGGCTGCCACCACCTTGGCCCACTTCTCAGTTTCAGCCGCGATGACTTTGCCGAAGTCTTCGGGCGTGCCGCCAATGCCCACGCCGCCCAAGCCCGCCAAGCGCTCGCGCATTTTGGGGTCGGCCAGGGCGCGGTTCATCTCGGCGTTGATGCGCTCAATCGCTTCACGCGGCGCGTTCTTGGGCATGCCGATGCCAAACCAGGCCGTGGCCTCGTAGCCACTCACGGTGTCGCCAATCGTGGGAACGTCGGGGAAGGACGGCTCGCGTGCGGCCGAGGTCATGCCCAGGGCGCGGATGGTGCCGGCCTTGATGTGCGCGGCCGATGAGGGCAGGTTGTCAAAGAACACCTGAACCTGGCCCGCAATCAAGTCGTTCAACACCGGGCCAGCGCCCTTGTAGGGCACGTGCACCATGGGGCAGCCCGTCATGGTTTTGAACAGCTCACCCGAGAGGTGGGTGGAGGTGCCGCTGCCCGATGAGGCCATGTTGACCTTGGTCGGGTTGGCCTTGCAATAGGCGATGAACTCGGCCACGCTTTTGGCGGGCACGTTATTGGCCACCACCATCACATTGGGCGTGCGCACCATGCCCGCCACAGGGGCGATGTCACGCATGAAATTGAAGTTGAGTTTTTTGTAGAGCGATGCGTTGATGCCGTGCGCCGGGTTCACCAGCAGCATGGTGTAGCCATCGGGCGCGGCGTTGACCACCGCCTCGGTGCCAATGTTGTTGCCCGCGCCGGGCTTGTTCTCCACAATGAATTGCTGACCGAGTTTGTCGGTAAACCACTGCGCCACGATGCGCGCCAGCACGTCGGTGGTGCCGCCCGGCGGGTAGGGAACGATCCATTTGACAGGGCGGTTGGGGTAGCTCTGCGCAGTGGCCGTGCCTAGGCCGGTGGCGACAGTGAACAGGGCGATGGCGATAGATCGGGCAAAACGGGTCATCGGTTTTCTCCTGGGTTCGAAGCGGCGTGGGAGGGGCTAATGTGAACACTTGATTTATGCATCACCCGCGCCCCGTTTACCATCGGGGGAAACCCTTTTTCTGGAGAACCACATGGCGCAAGCGACTTTTCACTGGGACGATCCCTTTTTACTCAATCAGCAGCTCAGCGACGACGAACGCATGATTCGTGATGCGGCCACGGCCTATTGCCAGGACAAGCTCGCGCCCCGCGTGATCGAGGCCTTTCGCAATGAGAAGACCGATGTGGCGATCTTTCGCGAGATGGGCGAGCTGGGACTGCTGGGCCCCACCATCCCCGAGCAGTACGGTGGCCCGGGTCTGAACTATGTGGCCTACGGGCTGATTGCGCGCGAGGTGGAGCGGGTGGATTCGGGCTACCGCTCAATGATGAGCGTGCAGTCGTCCTTGGTGATGGTGCCGATTTTTGAATTTGGCACCGAGGAACAGCGGCAAAAATACCTGCCCAAGTTGGCTACGGGGGAGTGGATTGGCTGCTTTGGCCTGACCGAGCCGGACCACGGCTCCGACCCCAACTCGATGATCACGCGCGCGCAAAAAACCGCAGGCGGCTACAAGCTGACGGGTGCCAAGATGTGGATCTCCAACAGCCCGATTGCCGACGTGTTTGTGGTCTGGGCCAAAGAGGTGAGTGAGAGCGGTCAGGTGGGGCCGATTCGCGGTTTTATTCTGGACAAAGGCATGAAGGGTTTGAGCGCCCCGGCGATTCACGGCAAGGTGGGCTTGCGTGCGTCCATCACCGGCGAGATCGTGATGGACAACGTGTTCTGCCCCGAGGAAAACGCCTTCCCCGAGGTGCAAGGTTTGAAGGGCCCGTTCACCTGCCTGAACTCGGCCCGCTACGGCATAGCCTGGGGCGCTTTGGGTGCGGCGGAGGACTGCTGGTTTCGTGCCCGCCAGTACGTGCTGGACCGCAAGCAGTTTGGTCGCCCACTGGCCGCCAACCAGCTGATTCAAAAGAAGCTGGCCGACATGCAAACCGAAATCGCGCTCGGCCTACAGGGCTGCCTGCGCCTGGGCCGCATGAAGGACGAAGGCACGGCGGCGGTAGAGATCACCTCCCTCCTCAAGCGCAACTCCTGCGGCAAGGCGCTGGACATTGCGCGGCTGGCACGCGACATGATGGGCGGGAACGGTATTTCGGACGAGTTTGGTGTGGCGCGGCATTTGGTGAACCTGGAGGTGGTGAACACCTATGAAGGCACGCACGACATTCACGCGTTGATTTTGGGGCGGGCGCAGACGGGGATTGCTGCGTTTTCTAACTGATATGACCAGCCAACCTGCCGCCCTCCCGCACATCAAAGTGCTGGATCTGTCCCGAGTCTTGGCCGGCCCCTGGTGCACCCAAATCCTGGCCGACCTGGGCGCAGATGTCATCAAGGTCGAGCGTCCCGGTGTCGGTGACGACACCCGCCACTGGGGCCCGCCCTTCATCAAAGACGCACAAGGCAATGACACCGACCAGGCCACCTACTTCACCGCCTGCAACCGCAATAAACGCTCCATCACGCTCGATCTGGCTCACGAAGAAGGCCAGGCGCTGATTCGCCAAATGGCCGCGCAAAGCGACGTGCTAGTAGAGAACTTCAAGGTCGGCGGGCTCAAGCACTACGGGCTGGATTACGAGAGCCTCAAAGCCATCAACCCGCGTTTGATTTACTGCTCCATCACCGGCTTTGGCCAGAGCGGCCCCTACGCCGGGCGCGCAGGCTACGACCTGATGATCCAGGCCATGAGCGGCATGATGAGCATCACCGGCCGTGCGGACGATGTGCCCGGCGGCGGCCCGCAGCGCGTGGGCGTGGCGCTGACCGACCTCTTCACCGGCGTCTATGCCGCCACCGCCATCCTGGCTGCTATCGAGGTGCGCCACCGCACCGGCGTGGGCCAGCACATCGACATGGCCCTGCTGGACGTGGGCATGGCCACGCTGGCAAATCAGGCCGGCGCTTATCTCAACACTGGCCAGGTGCCGCAGCGCATGGGCAACGGCCATCCCAGCCTGGTGCCCTACCAGGACTTCCCCACGCAAGACGGTGCCATGTTGCTGGCTGTGGGCAACGACGGCCAGTTCGCCCGCTTTTGCGAAGCCGCAGGCGTGAGCGCGTGGGCGCAAGACGAGCGCTTCAAGACCAACACCTTGCGCGTGAAAAACCGCGAGGTATTGCTGCCACTGCTAGAGCATGTCACTCGCACCCGCAGCACTGCCAACTGGGTCGCCCTGCTGGAAGACAAAGCCGTGCCCTGCGGCCCCATCAACGACATCGGTCAAGCCTTTGCCGACGCGCAGGTGAAGGCTCGAAATTTATGGGTAAATCAGCCTGTAAGCCAATCAAAACCAGCGCAAGCAGCTATTGAATCAATAGCAACTGTGGCGAGCCCTTTGCGTTTGACCGACACGCCGCCGGTGCTGCGCAACGCACCTCCGAGCTTGGGTCAGCACACGGATGAGGTATTGGCGGAGTTGGGGCTGGATGCGGCGCGGATGGCAGCATTGCGGGGAGCGGGGGTGGTGTAGGGGTGCTTGCGACCCGGTGTCCTGGCGAGCAAGCGGGTGGATTTTCTACTTGAATTTTGCGCAAGCTTGGTCATAATTTGCCCCGGTGCTCCGTCAAAAAGCAAACGAAACACAAGGGGAACTTGCAAGCGCACTTTTGAAAATTTGACCGTCGTCGCGTTGATCGCCATGATCGCCAACACAGCCTGGGCCCAAAACCAACGCAAATCGAGCGCGGCAAGTATTTGATGGAAGGCGTGGTGGCCTGCGGCAACTGCCACTTTGTACGCGGCGACAAGGGCCAGCCCTTGCTAGAGAAAGGCTTGTCCGGCGGCATGCTGTTTGATGAGCCACCGTTCAAAGCCTATGCCGCCAACATCACACCCGACAAAGACACCGGCATTGGCAAGTGGACGGATGCGCAATTGGCCAAGGCCATTCGCGAGGGCGTGCGGCCCGACAAAAGCCTGATTGGCCCGCCCATGCCCATGGAGTTTTATCGCCATCTGTCAGACGCCGATTTGGTGGCCATCATCGCCTACCTGCGGGCGCAGCCTGCGGTGAAAAATGAGGTGCCCAAGTCCAAGTACAACATGCCTTTGCCACCCAGCTACGGTCCAGCGGTCAAAGAAGTGAAAGCACCTGCCATGAGCAACAAGCTGAAGTACGGCGAGTACCTGGCCAACATCGGCCACTGCATGGACTGCCATACTCCGCGCAATGACAAAGGCATGCTGCTGCATGACAAGCGGGGCGCAGGTGGCATGGTGTTCAAGGGGCCGTGGGGTGCGAGTGTTTCTCGCAATCTGACGCCGGACGCATCGGGGCTGAAGGACTGGAGTGACGCGCAAATTGCCAAGGCGATTCGTGAGGGTGTGGACCGCAGTGGTCAGCACTACAAACCGCCTATGGGTTTTGATTTTTACAAGACCATCAATGACGCAGACATGGGCGCTTTGATTGCTTACCTGCGCTCATTGAAGCCCCAGGTGTTTGCTGGGAAATCGCTCTAAACAGTTGGGGACAGAGCTGGCTCGCAGAGCGTGGCTGCGGACTGTCCCACAAGTTTTTAACTATCCCAGTCGCCCCCACCACCGCTGTCGGCCACGCTGCCGCCGTCGTCCCAGGAGCTGGTGTCGTTCAGACCCATGTTCTGGCCACCCATGTCGTAGTTGTTGGCCACGGGTTGCAGGTTGTTGCCCGCGCTGTCGGTGGATTTGTTGGCGCTGTCGTGCTCGCCGTTGAAGCTTTTGGCAATGGCTTGCGCGGCCATCACGCCTGCGCCCACGGCCAGGCCGGTGGCCACGCCACCCATGATGCGGCTGCCCATGCCGGGCGCGGCGGGCTGGCCATAAGCAGGCTGGCCGTATCCGGGTTGACCGGGTTGGCCCGGTGCAGGGTTCGCACCAAAGCCTTGCGGGCCGCTCAGGCCGTTCGCATTGTTAGCGGTCTGTGCAGAGTTGCCGTAAGGTGAGGCGCCAGGTGTCGGGGCGTTGAAGGTTTGGGCCGTTTTCCGGCGGAAAAAGAAATAACCAAAAGCCATCACACCGGCCGTCAGCAGCACGGGCAGGGCCCATGAGCTTGATGCACTGGCGGTGGCCGGGGCAGTGTGCTCCACCGCGCGTGAAGGTGATGGACTGGCCGCCATCGGCTTGGGTGCAGCGGCAATTTGGGCGCGCAGGCTTTGCACTGCTTCAGGTTTGGCAAACGCCAGACCGGGCGTCAACTTTTCTGCACTGGCCAGGGCCTCGGCCGCGCGGTTGGCCTTGCCTTGTTTGGCAAACAGTTCGGCCTGCACAAAGTGCGCTTTGGCGCTGTTGGGGTGGGCGATCAAGACCTGTTGGATCATGACTTGCGCCTGATCCAGTTGACCCGCTTGGGCCGCCGCGTTGATTTGGCTCAGCGTGGGTTCAGCCTGCGCATACGCGAAGCCAAAGCCCAGCAAGGCGGCAATGGCCAGCCATTGGCCTAAGCGTTGCAGGAGGGACACGTGAAACATAGGGTTTGCCTTTGGAGTTTGAACATCGAACAGGGGCTAGATGATGGCACACCGCGCTAATTCAAGGGCCTGCCGGTGTAAAACCCTTACAAGTGCAGGCATGATGCGGTTTCTGTCCAAACAGGAGTGTGACTATGCGTGATTTTCTTTCCCGTCGCGAGCTGCTCGGCGCTGCCACCGCGCTGGTCGCCCCAGCCCTGCTCAGCAACTCGGCGCTGGCGCAAGACCGCTTTCCGTCGCGCCCCATCACGCTCATTGCCCCTTGGCCCGCAGGCGGCAGCAGCGACGCGGTGATGCGCGCCTTTGGCGAGAGTGCAGGGCGCTTGCTTGGCGTGCCGGTGATCGTGGAGAACAAACCCGGCGTGGGCGGCACGCTGGGGGCCAGCGCCATGCTGCAAGCCAAGCCCGATGGCTACACGCTGACGCAACTGCCTCTGGGCATTTACCGCTTGCCACACATGCAAAAAATGCCCTTTGACCCGGTCAAGGACATCAGCCACATCGTCTGCCTGACCGGCTACACCTTTGGCCTGGCCGCCACGCAGGACGCGCCCTTTAAAACCTTGAAGGAGATGGTCGCCTATGCCAAGGCCAACCCCGGCAAGCTGGCTTATGGCCACACCGGCACGGGCACCACGCCGCACCTGGCGGTGGAAGAATTCGCGGCCAAGGCGGGCATCCAGTTGCAAGATATCCCGTTCAAGGGCTCGGCCGATTTGATGCAGGCGATCTTGGGCGGGCACTTGACCCTGATGAGCGGCACGCCGGAGTTTGCGCCGCATGTGCGATCCGGCAAACTGCGCTTGCTCGCCACGCTCGGGCGCGAGCGCAACCGCGCCTTTCCCGACGTGCCCACGGTCAAGGAAAGCGGCTGGGACACCATCACCGAATCACCCTTTGGCATTGGTGGCCCAAAGAACATGGATCCCACCGTGGTGCGCACTCTGCACGACGCCTTCAAAAAAACGCTGGATGACCCCAAGGTGCAAGAGACGTTGGACAGGTTCTACCAACCCGTGATCTACATGAACACGGCAGACTACAGCGCCTACGCCGAGCGCACGTTTGCGGCAGAAAAATCCACCATCGAGCGTCTCGGTCTGGCCAAGAAAACCTAGGCACATCGCCCCATGAAATTCAAAATGCCGCCCAACTCGCTCTTTGCGGTTTTGCTGCGCTCGCCGTGGTGGATCAGCTTCGGCGTCGTCGCGCTCATCATCCTGGCCTCCTTTGCACTGCTGCCCAAAGATGCCGTGATTTACGGTGCGTTCGCAGGCTTTCCCCTCTTTGTGATTGGGTTGATGGCCGCTTGGCGGCAACTGCGCGCACCCAGTGAGGCCCGTGTCAACGCGGCGCTAACTCGTGCTGCCACCCTGTCGTGGCCCGAGTTCTCCAACGCGGTCGAGCAAGGCTATGCCGCCCATGGCCAAACCGTCACCCGTTTGCGCAGCGCCGGAGCAGACTTTCAAGTGACCAAAGCCGGACACACCACCTTGGTGAGCTGCAAGCGCTGGAAGGCGGTGAACCAGGGCATTGAGGGCTTGCGTGAACTGGTGGCGGCTCAACAGGCTGCAGGGGCGCAACAGGCCACCTACATCTGCCTGCATGCGCTCAGCGATACGGCGCAGCGTTACGCCCGTGCGCAGGGCGTGCATGTGATGCCAACCACCGAGCTGGCCCAGCTCTTGATGAGTAGGGCTGCCTAAGCCGCAGCGCCGGGCCGCCCCAAGCAAGGCACACCCCCTCGGGGGCCACATTTAAAGGGGGTGCTCAGCGTAAAACTTGCCGCCATGAAATAGCAGCGGTGAGGCACCCGCGCGGTGCGCGCAGCGCTCCACCTCGCCGACAAAAATCACGTGGTCGCCTTCTTCGTAGCGGCTGCGGTTAAAGCATTCAAAAGTGGCCGCAGCACCCGCCAGCAAGGGCGCACCAACAGCGCCCTCGACAAACTCCACCCCGGCCCAGCGGTCCGTGTTCTGCGAGGCAAAACGTTGCGCCAGTGTCTGCTGATCGGCCGCCAGGATGTTGATGGCGTAGTGCGAGCCCGCACTGAACGCCGCCAACGAGGCGGCCGCGCGCGCCAGGCTCCACAGCACCAGCGGCGGGTTGAGCGAAACCGAGTTAAAGGAGTTGGCTGTCAGCCCGACCAGCTTGCCCTCGGGTGTGCGGGCGGTGACGATGGTCACGCCAGTGGCAAACATGCCCAGGGCGGTGCGAAATTCGGGCGGTGAAAAATTGGGGGCTTCGGCTGAAAGGCGTGTTTCGGATACGGGCATGCAGGCAATTTACCTGAAATTTTTGACACGCCTCGATAAAATGCAAGTCATGCGTTTTTGCAAACCGGTCGCCACCACAGTAGCTACATTTTTAATAGCTGGCTACGCCAATGCCGCCAAGGTTTGCGACGAGTTTTATGCCCGGCTGCCGAACGTCAGCCGCACGCTGTGCGATACCGCACAACTCCAGACCAGCACGGGGCGCAGTGTCAAAGGGCGACCGATTTACGTGCGCGACGTCCGCCTTGAGCCGACCCAACGGCGGGTGCTGGTGATTGGCGGCATTCATGGCGATGAGCTGTCAGCGTCATCTGTGGCCTTGCACTGGATTCGGCTGGCACAGGCGACGCCGGCCCAAACCCACTGGCGTTTTGTACCTGCGCTCAACCCGGACGGCCTGTTCGACCGACCAGCCCGCCGCGTCAACGCCAATGGGGTTGACTTGAACCGCAATTTCCCCACGCCCAACTGGGAGCGTGAGGCCACTTTTTATTGGGAAGGGCGTGCCCGCAAAGACCCACGCCGCTGGCCGGGAAAACGGCCATTGAGCGAGCCTGAAACGCAATTTCTGCATGATGAGATGCAGCGCTTCAAACCTGATTTGATCGTCAGCATTCACGCACCTTACGGTGTGCTGGACTTTGATGGCCCTGTTGAACCGCCGCAACGCCTGGGACGGCTGCGCCTGGTGCCGGTGGGGGTGTTCCCCGGCTCGCTGGGCAATTACAGCGGTGTTTTCAAAAATGTGCCGGTGGTCACCATCGAGCTGCCCAGCGCGCTACTGACGCCGCGTGACGCCGAGATCGAACGCATGTGGCTGGATCTCGGCCACTGGATGGGAGAAACGTTGGCCCAAGCTGAGCCCGTTAAATCCTTGAGCCGCTGATGTGGCGTTATTTTGCGAACAAACGGGATGGGTCCGCAAAGGCCTTGAACTCGATGGCATTGCCGCAGGGGTCGAGAAAAAACATGGTGGCTTGCTCGCCGACTTGGCCTTTGAAGCGGATGTGCGGCGCAATCACGAAAGACGTGTTGGCTGCGCGCAGCTTGACAGCCATCGCATCCCACTCGGCCATCGGCAACACCACGCCAAAGTGGCGCACCGGCACGTTGTCGCCGTCCACCGCGCTGGTGTTGTGGTGACCGGCCTCATGGGGCGAGAGATGCGCCACGATTTGGTGGCCGTAGAAGTTGAAGTCGATCCAGTCCGCCGACGAGCGCCCCTCCGGGCAACCCAAGAGCCCACCATAAAAAGCGCGGGCTTTGGCCAGAGAGGTAACGGGGAACGCGAGGTGAAAGGGAGCGAGTGGTGCGGTGGCAGCAGGGCTAGATTGGAGGGCGTGTGAGTTCATGCTTTTTATTCTAACGAACCAGCAGCACCGGCACCTTGCACTGCGCCAGCACCTGGGTGGTTACCGAGCCCATGATCAGGCTGGCTAGCGCCCCGTGGCCGTGTGAGCCCATCAACACCAGATCAAACCCCCCGGCCTCGGCCAACTTGGCAATGGCCTCTCCGGCTTGGCCAATCTTCCATTGGCTCTTGGCCAGGATGTTGTGGCGCGTCAAAAACTTGGATACCGGGGCGAGGATTCTTTCAACCTCTTCCCGGTAGTACTGGTCCACGATCTCCTTGCCCAACGCTGCGCGGGCACGCACGGGCAGGTGAGGCTGGGCCGTGAATAGGGTGTAGTCATTCGCCGGGCCGAAAAGCTCCTCATGCGTGGTCACATAAGCCAGCATTTTTTTGGTGAAGGCGCTGCCGTCAACCGCCATAAGAATTTTCATGATGGGCTCCTCGTTGGAGTCTTCAGTTTAGTCAGCTGCCGCTGGCTGATTTTGCGCCAGATCAAACACAGACAGCTCAGGCATCGGCAGCTCCAGACACAGCTGCGGCATGAACTGCGCCTGCTCCGACTTGCGCGCATAGCCCAGCGGGTTGGCCACCACATGGCAGCCCTGGCTCACATAGTTGCTCGGGCAGTGCAGGTGGCCATGCAGCCAGAGCTGGGCCAATGGGAAAAGCTCATCCAGTGCGTTGCAAAAACCGGCCGTGCCGGGCGTTAGGCCGTAGCGCGGGTCGGCGCTGCGCAGGCTGGGGGCAAAGTGGGTGATGACCACGGTGACACCGTCAAACGGCGTGGCCAGCGCGGCACGCAGCCAGTCTTGGCAGACCAGGGATTGTTCGCGCACCTGCTCGGCCAGCAAGGGCTGACCGTGGCGAGTGGTGAGGGCCTTGCGCAGGTAGAAGTTGGCGGCCCGAAAGGCCTTATCGCGCGCCTTGAGCAGGGGCGTCAGGGACGCGCCTGGCGCGGCGGCAGGGGGGCTGAGTGCATCAAAGTCGGTCCATAGCGTGGTGCCGATGAAGCGTATCGGTGGCATTGAACTGAGCGAGGTGTTGCCACCAGGAGCGTGGTTTAAAAGTTCAGCCGAGGTGATCACCTCGCGCTCCAAAAACACAATGCCCAGTCGCGCGCAAGTCTCGCGCAGACGCGCATGAGCGAGGTCGAAGTCTTGCGTGTCGTATTCGTGGTTGCCGGGTACAAAGAGCACCGGCACGGGCCAGCCGTTCAGGGGGGAGAAACGCGCCAAGCCAAAGTCAGCGTCTTGCAGCAGCGAGCCGCTTTGGTAGGAGCCGATGTCGCCCGCCAGTACCAGCAGATCCGCGTCCGACGCGGGCGTGGGAACAAAGTGCGGATGCACTTCGAGGTGCAGGTCAGACAGGAGTTGAATCTTCACCCGGGTATTGTGGCCGCCTCAGGCGTGGTTGGGTTGGGCTTGGTTCGGCAGTTGTGCGATCACGCCACGCAACCAGGCATGGGCGCTGTCGTGTTGCAGGCGGCGGTGCCACAGCGCATCGACGTGAACGGCGGGAGCCGCAAAGGGCAGCTCGCGCAGCACCAACTGGTCGGCAAAACCGGTGACGCTGACAAAATGGCGCGGCAACACGGTCAGCAGCTTGGAGCTGGCGACCACGCGGCCTGCGGTGAAGAACTGATTGACGGTGAGCACGATCTGCCGCTGGCGCCCCAAGCCCGCCAGCGCTTCGTCAATGAAGCCAAAAGGACGGCCCGAAAAGCTGACCAGCAGATGCCGTGCCGCGCAAAACCGGTCCAGGGTCAGCGGCTCGTGGGCCAGGGGGTGGTCGCGCTGCATGACGCAGACGTAGTCGCTGTCGTACAGCCGCTGGTGCTGGTAAGGGACCGCTTCACCGGATTGGGCTTGGGCGGTCAGGCTCGCCAAGACAACAGGAAAGTAGCCGATGGCCAGGTCGGCCAGCTCGTCTTCCAGCAAGCGGCGCGGGTCGCGCGTGGTCAGAGGCACTACGCGCAGGGCGACGCCCGGCGCTTCGCGGTCCATTACCTCCACCAGACCCGGCATCAGCTCGGCGGCGGTGGCATCAGCCATGGTCAGCACAAAGGTGGAGTTGGCCGTGGCGGCTACAAACGGGCTGGGCGAGAGCGAGGCCCGCAACTGGCGCAGGGCTTCCTGCACGGTGGGCCACAGGGCCTGCGCGCGAGGGGTGGGCACCAGCCCCTGGCCGCTGCGACGCAGCAGGTCATCGCCCAAAGTGTCTCGCAGACGGCGAATTGCATTGCTGACTGCGGGCTGAGTGAGCGCCAACTTGATTGCTGCTTTGGTCAGGCTGCGCTCGGTCATCACCTCGTCAAAGACGCGCAAAAGGTTCAAGTCCAGCGTTCGAAAATTCACGGGATTCATGTTGATCTCGATTTAATACATCACCATGGCGAATGTTATACATCATCAATCTAAAGTTGAGAAGCATAGGTAAAAACCCTAAGATCCCCCCATGCCATCGATGTTCGGTGGCGCGTTTGAAGAGAGGAATCCATCATGACCCGTTTTGTCCATATCGATTACCCCACAAGTCACCCCGGGGTTGAGCGCCTTGAAAACGTCGCAGCTCTGGCCTCCCGTGTGCGCCAGGGCTTTAACAGCACACGTGGCCTGTCGTCTATGTTGCTTGCCGCCATGGTGTCGGCTTTGCTGGTGGTGGCCGATCAAGTGATTGACACCTGGGCCGATGGCCACCTGATGGCCGCCTGGGTGCTGATGTGGGTGATTGGCTTTGCCGCACTGGCCTTGTTGGCAGCACCCTCGCGTGCTTTGGTGCTGCGTGTTTTGAGCGCTGTGAACCTCTGGCTCATGAACAC
>JANPNG010000162.1:0-16889 GCA_031427355.1 Hylemonella sp. | reverse complement strand
TCATTGGTAGGTGTTTTTACCGGTGCGAAAGCGAAATTGCATTTCGGGTGGCAGCTTTCAACCGTCGTCATTCCACTTGGCATCATGGCGGTCGCCTGCTTGGCAGTTAGTACAGTGCGATGCGGTCATTGATATTGGTTGACATGGAGCGCTCCTCACAGAATGTTGGACTGGCGGCCGTAGATCAGGCCATCGACGCCGACGGCCTGCACCGAGTCGGTTTTGGCGTCGTATTCGAGCTTGATCTTGGGCAGGTCTTCGGTCGCCTGGCCACACACCATCTGCCCGCCGTTTTCCGGATCAAAAATCGAAAAGTGGCAGCCACACTTGAAGGTTCGGCTGCCGCCGTCATACGCCACAGGGCAACCCATGTGCGTGCACAAGGCACTGAAAGCCACAATGTCGCCATTGGGGCCGACACCGCCGGGCACCGGATTGCCCATGCGGATGGCGTAACAGGGCGAACTGGCATCGGGGTAGCTGAAGTTGGTGACTTCGTTGACGGGCATGGCGCCGATCTTGCCCACCATCTTTTTGGGGGTAAGGCAAGGCGGTGCTGCCCAGGGTGGCGCGGGCGGCGGGCGTCGCGGCGTTGGCATTGTGAATCGGGATCACCATCGAGCCCGCGAGGGCGGCGGCGCCACCACTCGACTTCAAAAAGAAGCGGCGGCTGTGTTTTATGTCTTCCATGTTGTCTCCTGTTGATTTAAATTTCCACAGACAATACGCAATTCATGTGCCAGCAATAAAATTTAACAAAATCAATGACTTGAAGCAGCTCTTGATTCTTTGTGGGTAGTTTTGGTAACATAACCAAAAAACAAAAGTTACGATTTCGTAACCATCCGGAGACAACACCATGAACCGAAGAAGTTGCCTGCAGACGCTTGCGGCGGCAGGAAGCGGAGCCATAGGCTCACCCGCTTTTGCGTCGGATGCGCGCCTGCGCATTGGCTTGACGCCCGTCATCCTGGCAAACCAGGCGGCTTTCCTGTCGCGCTGGGGCCGTTACCTGTCCGGGCGCGTGGGTTGTGAAGTCGGCTTTGTGGCCCGGGAGTCTTACCAGGCCGTGCTCGAGCTGCTGTTCGCCGGTCATATTGATGCGGCCTGGATTTGCGGCTACCCGTTTGTGCGTTACGAAACCGAACTGAGTTTGCTGGCGGTGCCGATGTACCAGAACCGCCCCCTGTACCAGGCCTATCTGATACGCGCCAAATCACCCGCCGTGGACATTCACGGCTGGGCAGACCTGCGCGGCAAGGTGCTGGCCTATGCCGACCCCTTTTCAAATTCCGGCTGGCTGGTGGCGCAAGCGCAAATGGCGCTGGCGGGCGTGCGCGTAGGCGACCTGAAGCGCGCGTTTTTTGCCCATGGCCACCGCAACGTGGCCGAAGCGGTGGGCGCACGCCTGGCACAGGCTGGCGCCATAGACGGCTACGTCTGGGAAACCATGCGCCTGCAGGGCATGCCGGCCGTGGCGCAAACCGAAGTGGTGTGGCGCTCGGAACCGTTTGGGTTTCCGCCGCTGGTCACCCGGCAGGGCGTGACACATCCTTTTGCCGCCGGTCTGCAACACGCACTGCTGACCATGCCCATGGACGAGGTCGGGCGCCAATTGCTGCAGTCCCTGAATCTGACCGGTTTCACCCTGGGGGAGGCTGCGCTGTTTGATTCGATTCGTCAACAGGCGCAAACCGTGCCCGCCAGTGGCATCGTGCCATGATGGTCCGGCGCCTGCCCTACCGGGTACAGATTCCGATGGGTTTGTCGCTGGCAGTGCTGATTGCGGCACTGCTGGTCACTGTGGTCGCGGCGCGCATCTCCGCCCTCACGGCGCGCCAGGACACCCTGGCCACGCTTGATCGGGCAGTCGTGCTGCTGATTGCCCAGGCCCGCCCGATGCTTGCCGCAGACGACACCTGGCGCGTGTTTTCGCTGCTGCGGGACACTGCCGCGCTGATTCCGGGCGCCCAGGCGGGCCACGCGCGGGTCGCGGTGCTTGACGCCGGCGGCCGCGTGTTTGCCGCCTCGGACCCGGTGCAGCTTGACACCGGCAAGCCCTTGCTGGGCACAACCCTGAACGGTGCGCCGTTGCCACGCGCCGCCAACATCCAGGTGCAACAGCGGCTCGATCAGCGCAGCGGTGCCGTGGTGCTGATTGACCCGATTCGCAGCGAAGACGGTCAAACACTGGGCTTTGTCTTCATGGAGGTGGATGGGCCCGTTTTTGCGCCGGATTGGGCCGCACTGGCGCAACCCGCACTGATAGGCGTGCTGCTGGCCGTGATGCTGCTGGTGCCCGCTGGCTGGTGGGTGGGCCAGCGCATGACGCGCCCGGTGGGACGACTGGCACAGGTGATAGAGCGCATCGGGCATGTCGATGCCGCCACCCTGCGCGCCGAGATGCCGCGCACGGCAGACCCCGAGCTCAGCCGCATCGGTGACGCGGTACTGCAACTGATGGGCGAGCTGCAGCAGCGCAGAAAGGCTGAGGCCCGGGCCCTGTCGGCCGAGCGGCTGGCGGCGGTGGGCCGCATGACGGCGGCCGTGGCGCATGAGATCAACAACCCGCTGGCAGGCCTGCTGACGGCCACGCAAACGCTGCGACTGCACGGTGACGCCGCAGGCACCCGCCAGCGCACCGTGGAACTGCTGGAGCGAGGCTTGCAGCAAATTCGCACCACGGTGGCGGCGCTGCTGCCCCAGGCGCGCATGGAAGACAGAGCCCTGGAACCCGACGACCTGGAGGATGTGGTGACGCTGGTACAGGCGGCTGGTTCACGGCCAGACGTTCAACTCACAGCCCGGGCCGAGATCGAGTCCGCCATGCGCGTGCCCTCGGCCGTGCTGCGCCAGGTCATGCTCAATCTGCTGTTGAACGCGGTCAAGGCGTCGGCCGCCGGGGGACGGGTTGATGCGCGGCTCCTGGCCGACGGCGAGCGCGTCCAGTTTTGTGTGAGCAACGCCGGGGAGTCGCTTTCGCCGCAGCAGTTTGCACAAACCCTGGCCGCAGAGAGTGGCCGGGATCCGCGTGGCTTTGGCCTGTGGGTGTGTCAGGAACTGGCCAGCCACTACGCAGGAGGGTTTGAGCTGGACGCCCTCCATCAAGGCGGAACCAGAATGGTGTTCTGGGTGCCCAACAGGGAAAAGCGTGAGGAGCTTGCGTGAAGAGTATTTTGCTGATTGAAGACGACGCCATCATGGGCGAGTCGCTGGTGCAGCGGCTGGAGCTCGAAGGCCTGGCGGTGTGCTGGTGCCGCCGCCTTGACGAGGCTGAAAAGCAGCTGGCGCAAGGCCATGCCGCTGTGGTAAGCGACGTGCGCTTGCCCGACGGCCTGGCGACCCACTGGTTTATCGGATTGCCTGCGGCCTTGAGAGCCCTGCCCTGGTTCTTTTTGACCGGTTACGGCAGCGTGAACGACGCCGTCACCGCCGTGCGCGCCGGTGCCCGCGAATACCTCACCAAGCCGTTTGACATCGAGCGCCTCGTCATGATGGTGCACGAGGCCGTGGCAACCGCCAAGGCGGATGACGATGAAGGCGTGCTGGGTGTTTCTTCGGCCATGCGCCGGGTAGAGGTGATGGTTCGCAAAGTGGCGCAGCAAAAGGTTTCGGTCTTGATCACGGGGGAATCCGGCGTGGGCAAGGAGGTCGCGGCCCAGCTGATTCACAGCCTCGACCCGCGCACCAGCAAGGGAGAGTTTATTGCGGTGAACTGCGCGGCCATTCCCGAGACGATGCTGGAAGCGGAATTTTTTGGCTACGAGAAAGGCGCGTTTTCGGGGGCCCTACGGGCGCACCGCGGCTACCTGGAACGTGCCGACCATGGCACGCTGTTTCTGGACGAAGTAGGTGATTTGCCGGCCAGCATGCAGGCCAAGCTGCTGCGCGCGCTGCAGGAGCGCTGCTTTTTCAGGCTGGGCGCAGAGCGCACCACGCACAGCGACTTTCGCGTTGTTGCTGCCACCCACCATGACCTGTATGCAGACATGAACGCGGGCCGCTTTCGCGAAGACCTTTTTTACCGTCTTGCGGTGATCCGCATCAGCTTGCCGCCGCTGCGCGAGCGCCCGGAAGACATTCGCTGGTTGACCGAGCGGCTGCTGGCCACCATGGCCCTGGAGCAGGGCCGGCCGCTGGCCATGTCGGAAACCTTTCTGAGGGATGTCATGGCGCGCAACTGGCGCGGCAATGTCCGCGAGCTGCGGTCCTACCTGGAGCAGGCGGTGGTCATGAGCGAAGCCGGCATTCTGGACCAACCGCTGCAAGACACGCCGCGCCCGCACCCCGACCTGACCGGCGACCACGACGTCATAGAACCCCTGCAGTTGATGGTGGCGCAAGCCGAGCGCGTACACATACGCCGCGCCCTCAATCGCTGCGAAGGCAGTGTCAGCCGCACCGCCGAGTTGCTGGGTATCAGCCGCAAGACGCTTTGGGAGAAAATGAAACGGCTTGAACTTAGCGTTTGAAGCGCTCGCCACGCAATACCCCCGGGCCCAGTTTTAAAAAATAATTCGAGCACAACCGCCCTGAAACCACCGCCGAGTCGCTGTCCAAGCTAAAACCAGCCTTTCGCAAGGACGGCACGATCACCGCCGGCAGTGCGCCCGGACTGAACACGGGCGCGGCTGCAATGATCGTCGCCGAGCGCGCCTGGGCAGAAAAGAACAGCCTGCAGCCGATGGCAAAGCTGGTGAGCTACGGCATTGGTGCGGTTGAGCCGGGCCTGTTCGGTCTTGGACCGGTGCCAGCCGTGCGCCAGGCGCTGGCGCGTGCCGGCTGGCGTGCGGGAGACGTGCAGCGCATAGAGATCAACGAGGCCTTTGCTGCCATCACCTTAGCCTGCCTGCGTGAGCTCGGTTTTGCCGAAGACATGGTGAACGTGGAAGGCGGCGCTATCGCACACGGCCACCCCATCGGCGCCAGCGGTGCGGTGCTGGCTACGCGGTTGATGCATTCGATGAAACGCGACGGCCTGAAGCGCGGCATCGTCACGCTGTGCATTGGCGGAGGGCAGGGAATTGCGCTGGCGCTGGAAATGCTGTGAGGCTGGTTATGGACCAGCCAGTACACCCTTTCACGGAACTCTTCGCGCAGTTGGGCTGCCTTTAGACGAGCAGGGTATCCGCCAGTTCATTGCTTCGCACATGCCTCTGGGGGCAAGCATTGCGCTGGCCGAGGCACCTTTCTGGACTCCAACACAAGCTGCGTTTCTGAGGGAAGAAATTCGGTTTTATCGAGATAGTGGGGTCGGGCCAAAAAGAGTTACGCCGTTGGCCGGGTGATCAAGCTTTGAGGCTGTATGTGTGCGCCAGTGCTCAATTGATCAATTTCTTGGCGATGTGCCGGCCCGAGAATGAGTAACCCGCCACATTGGTTTCAGTGGCTGGCTATGGCTCATCCGTGTGTGGGACCTAGTCACTTTGAGATTGGCTCCTGGTCAAATTCAGGTCGGTGCCAACACACGGTGCGCACTAGCAAGTCGGCGACGCAAACGGGCCAAAGCGGACCTGACTTCGAAAGAACTGCATTCGGCGACTGGGAACGCCCGCAGCGCTGAAAAGCCGCAAAATCGAGGCTTTCGGCCCAGCCTTGTCAAACCACACCGAAAGTGCGATTTTTATACTTCAGACGAGATAATCATCCATTACCCAATGTGAGTTTCACGAGAATCATCAATTTCTTGACCTCCAAAATAGTATGTAATATCATGGTACATACTACGGTATGAAATAACGAGGTAAGCCATGGCCAGAGCGGGAATCTACAAGTCTGAAGTGCTGCGTGCCCGCGATAAATTGCGGGCCACCGGGCGCAATCCGTCCATCGATGCGGTTCGCGAAGAGCTGGGCAGCGGCTCCAAAACCACGATCCACCGCTATTTGAAGGAGATCGAGGAAGAGGAAGGCGGGGCAGTCGGCACTCGCGTGGCCGTCAGCGAGGCGATCCAGGACCTGGTGGGCCGTCTGGCCGCCCGCGTCAACGAGGAAGCGGAAGAACGGGTCACCACGGCTCAGGCCAAGCACGCCGAGCAGCTGATCCAGCACCAGCAAGCCGCCCAGGCCCTGAAAACCGAGGCGCAGTCCACGCGCCAGCAGCTGGAGCAAACCCAGCGCGACTTGGCCGGCGAAAAGGCTGCTCATGGCAAAACCAGCGAGGCGCTGAGCAGCAAGACGCTGGAAAACACGCAGCTTGCCCAACAGGTGGCCGACCTGCAGGAGCGCGTCGCGGCCGAGGAACGCCATCGCAAATCCCTGGAAGAAAAACACCAGCATGCGCGCCAGGCGCTGGAGCATTTCCGGGAATCCAGCAAGGAGCAGCGCGATCAGGACCAACGCCAGCACGAGCAGCAGGTGCAGTACTTGCAGGCCGAGTTGCGCACCGTGAACGAGACCTTGGCCACCAAGCAGCAGGAAACCGTCCATACCCTTCAGGACAATGCGCGCCTGCTGGGCGATTTGTCGCGCGCCCAGGGCGATTTGCATCAGGTCCAGGAAGAGCTGCGGGGCCTGCGGCCGCTCAAGGATGAACTGGGGTTTGCGCAAAGGCGCACCGAGGAATTGGGCCGGCGCCTGGTCGAGCAGGACAGCGCCGTCCAGCAGCTCAGCACCTCGAATGGGGAGCTGCAGGTCAAGGTCGACGAGTTGCTCGCCGCGAAGCAGCAACTGGAACTGGCGCTGGCCACGGCTAGGTCATCCGTCACGGCTCAGGAGCAGGTGGTGGCAAGTATGCTGGAGCGCTTCAGTGCGCCGACGCCTGGACCTGACGTGACTGCGAGGCCGGCTGAGGCGGCCGTTCGACAAGGGAAGAGGGAGTCAAAAAAGCCAATATAGACAGGGACTTAAGCCCGTTTTTGCTGGTTTTTACATGAATCCCTGCCGACCCTCTAGTACGGGGCAATGAGCTCGACCAGCGCCACCCACGGGACAACCCTTTCCATCTGCTCCAGGAACACTTGCTTGCGGGTCTTCTTGAGGGAAAGATTGAGGTTCAAAGCAGCTTGTTTCATGCTATGTATTTTATAGCAAACGGCGATTTCATGAGCACAATTTTTGGGAGGTTATGCAGAGTTTCCTAAGGGGAATCAAACCGTTGGCACTATGCCCGCCAGTTCCAGTTGCATCAAAATCATATTGACCAGTGAGGCCACAGAGGGTCGCCCCGTTTCAATCACAAAATGCGCGGTCTGCCGGTACAGCGGGTCACGCACCGCATAAAGGTCACGCAAACGCTGTAGTGGGTCAGCCACCTGGAGAAGCGGACGGTGGGTGTCATACCGTAATCGGCGAAACAGCTCTTCAGGCGACGACTTCAAATAAACCACTTTGCCACGGGCTCGCAAATGCTCGCGATTCACTTCCCGCAACACTGTGCCCCCGCCCGTAGACAAAACGCCTTGTTGCGCCTTTGTCAGCTCATCAATCACCTGCTCTTCAACATCACGGAATGGCAATTCACCTTCGCGCTCAAAATACTCCCGAATGGAACAACCCAGCCGATCCTCAATGAAATGATCGGAGTCAATAAAGGGGAGTTGCAGGCGGCGCGCAAGTTGCCGCCCGACCGTGGATTTGCCGGAACCAGGCAGACCAATCAGACTGACTATCAAATGAAAGAGGGCCTCAATTAACCTTCATGCAACTGCATACCGGTTTTAACGTATGGCGGATTTGTCGGAAATCATCTTCGGTGTGATGAAGACCAACATTTCCTGTTTATTGGAAGTCTTGCTGGAACTCTTGAACAAATTACCCAGGATGGGGATGTCACCAAAAAACGGCACCTTGGTCTGATCATTGGTTTCAACAAGCGTAAAGATGCCGCCAATCACGACCGTACCACCATTTTCGACCAGCACCTGGGTCTTGATGTGCTTGGTGTTGATGGCAAAGCCTGCTGCTGTTGACTGGCCAACCGTATCCTTGTTAATGTCCAACTCAAGAATCACATTGCCTTCTGGCGTAATTTGAGGCGTCACTTCCAACATCAGGTTGGCTTTGCGAAACGCAATTGAGGTAGCGCCACTGGCACTGGCCACTTGGTAAGGCAGCTCGGTACCCTGCTCGATGACGGCCTTGACCTTGTCGGCGGTCACAATCCGCGGACTGGACACCACTTTGCCTTTGCCTTCTGCCTCAAGTGCAGATATTTCCAGATTGAGGAAACGAGCCGCTGATTCACCGAAAAGCGAAACAGCAAAGGTTGCCGGGTTGTACCCCCCTTGACCCACCGCAGGCAAGCTGACGAACGTGCCTGAAGTGGTGGCCGCAGAGCCGTCAATGTAGCTCGATCCCACCTGGACGCCAACCCCACCGGATGGAGCAGGGATATTGCCTGTGCCGCCCCCCAACTTCACCCCCAAAGATTTTCCAAAGGTATCCGACGCTTCGACAATGCGGGCCTCAATCAGAACCTGTCGCACGGGAATATCTATCTTGGCAATCATCTGCTGTACTTGCTCTAGTTTGCTGCCAATGTCGGTTACGAACAGCTGATTGGTTCGAGATTCTGCAATCACGCTGCCACGTGGACTCAAAATTCGTGACGAAACGCCAGCACCTACCCCCGGAACAGCCACTAAGCCCACCCCCATCAGCCCACGCTGAACATCCAGGGCTTTGGCATAGTTCAAGGTGAAAGACTGCGTGCTCAGCGGCTCAAGCCCCTCCATCGCGACAATGGACTCGCGCTCAAGCTTTTCCTTGGCGATGATTTCATCCTTAGGCGCAATCCACAGGACCGTGCCGTTTTTGCGCATGCCCAGCCCCTTGGCTTGCATGATGATGTCCAAGGCCTGATCCCAAGGGACGTCCTGCAAGCGCAAGGTGACCGCACCAGCCACAGAGTCGGACGTCACGATATT
Organism: Hylemonella sp.; assembly: GCA_031427355.1. Classification (GTDB taxonomy): domain Bacteria; phylum Pseudomonadota; class Gammaproteobacteria; order Burkholderiales; family Burkholderiaceae_C; genus CANCDA01. Next base: position 8,023 of record JANPNG010000162.1, on the reverse strand, counting down.
GAAATTCGTGAAATCGGCAATGACCTGTAATAAAGAGCGAACCTCGATATTCTGGAAATTAAGCGACAACTTCTGACCGTTGTAGCCCACGCCCTGTGTCAACTTGGTCGGATCGACACGTAGCGCTTTGACCTCCACCACAAATTGCGAATCACTTTGATAAGCGCTGTGCTCCCAGGCGCCTTGGGGCTCAATCACCATCCGAACCCGATCCCCTACTTGAAAAGAAGTCACGTTTTGGATCGGGGTACCGAAGTCACCGACGTCCAAACGTCGTTTCAAACCTTCGGGGAGTGTCGATTTCATGAACTCAACAACCAACTTCTGGCCATTCTGTCGAATGTCAACACCGACCTGGTTATTGGGCAAGGTCACCACCACACGCCCGGCACCATTGGCACCGCGCCGAAAATCAAGATCCTTAATGGGCAAGGTGTCCCGATTTTTGTTTTCTGCAAACAAAGGAGCTACCACCGCCTCAGAAACCAGCGGCGCGACCGCATCGAGCACCACCAAGAGCGTTTTGCCTTGCAACTGCGCCTTGTAGTTTGTCGCTTGCTTCAGGTTCAAAACCACGCGCGTCCGCTCTCCGGCCTGCACCACGTTAACGGACTTTAAATTGCCCTGGTTGATTTCGACGGTTGAACGCCCCATGGCATTGAACACACCCGGAAAGTCCAAAGCGATCCGTGCCGGAGACTGAATCGAAAAACTGGCGGGTACTGCGCTGAGTTCCTGTGTCAAATCAATCTTGACCACCTCCACCCCGCCTTGTATCGAGCCGGAAACCGCCTGGATGGCCGTTTGCGCAAAAGACGACGCTGTCGCCAATGCAAAGGCAAATGCCAAAAACGCTCGTTGACACATGTGTTTTGCATTCATACTTGTCTGACTTTTCATTTCGACCTCTCTTGCAACTGCAATGTTGAGAGGCGCTCAATCCACTCACCCACGGCATCTTGCACAATTTCACGCAACGTGACTTCTGTTTCTGAAATTTTGGCAACTCGACCGTAGTTCTGTCCCAAATAATTGCCGATTTTGACTTGATAGAGCAAGTTATCGATTTTGACCAACGCCACGGGACGCCCGGCCTGAGTCAGACTCCCAACCATGGCCATGGCGTCCAAAGGGAACCCCTCAAGTGCCTCTTTGCGCCTGGCCAGTTCAGGGGCAATCAGGGCCACATTCGACGAGGCCTGCGCAGAGTCCCGCTTGAGCGCCTGGGCCAGTTTTTCCTTGCTAAAAGGTTCAATCGACGCAGCCTGACCATAGGACTCGGGCTTGAACTGCTTAGGCTCAGACAAAGGAGCCACGCGGGGACGCGTCTGATTTCTCTGTTCGGTCATCCATTGACGCAGCTCGTCTTCGGTAGAGGAGCCGCAACCCATCAGTACCGTGGCCATGAGCACCAGAATCAAGTAACGTACGCGACTCATTTTCCAGCCCCCTTACCGCCAGTCGCCTTGCGCTGGGCATTAATCTCATCTTTATCGAGATAGCGGAAGGTTTTGGCCGTGGTGTCCATGGTCAAAGACCCTTCACGCGAGGGCACGATGGAAAGATTATTCAGAGTCACAATGCGCGACAAATTGGCAATATCAGAGGCAAAGGCTCCCATATCGTGGTACTTGCCAGTGACGCGCACGGCAATGGGCAATTCGGCGTAGTAGTCTTTTACGACCACCTGACCCGGACGGAAGAGTTCAAATTGCAAACTGCGCCCCAGCCCCGCTTGATTGATATCCGACAGCAGGGCATCCATTTCGGCTTTGCTGGGCAACTGCTTTTCCAATTGCGTAACGTATTGCGTTACTTGCTCGCGCTGCTTAGTGAGTGCATCCAGATTGACCGCCTTTACAAGCTTGGTTTTATAACTTTCGCGCAGTTGAGTTTCCTTGGTCCGTTCGGTTTCAAGCGCCTCATCTGAACCACTTAACCATAAAAACCATAAGGCCACCACCACCAGAATCGCCACCGCAATGAAAAGCGCATTGCGGGGCACTGCAGGCCAAGCGCCTGGATTTTTGGTGTCCAGATTGCTGAATTGCCCCTGAATCCGATCTTTAAGTTCAGAGAGGTCAGCCGCAGAAAATGAAATTGCCATAGCGCTGTCTCGTTATTTTTTTTCAAACATTGAGGGGGAGGCTACCGCAGACATCGCAGGCGTCACCACGGGCACGATGCCACTGACCTGCTGCGTCTTTTCTACCTCACTAGACCGAACCAGCCGAACGCGCATGGTGAAATTGGAGACTCGGCGCTGATCGCGCGCACCCAAGGTAATACTTCCCGCCACAATTTCCACCAATTCGGGCTTGGAGAACCAAGGCGTATTGTTGGCTAGGTTGCGTAGCAATTCCGAAACACGTTCGTTGGATTGGGCCACCCCTTGCAGGATAACGCTTTGGTTTTCCTGCTTCATGTTGTTGATATAAACACCATCAGGCAGTTGATTAACCAGTTCAGTTAAGAGGTGAACGGGCAGGTTTCGATCCGACTGAAGGTCCTCAACGGCTTGCTGACGAGCACGCAAGGCGGCAATTTCAGCCTCAAGTCCCGCAATGTCTTTGATCTGGCTATCCAGGCGCTTGATTTCGCCTTCCAAAATAGTATTTTGTCCTTGCTGCACAGAAATTTGACTTTGATACCAAAGAAAAATTGCCCCGGAAATCACCCCCCCCGCCAGCGCAGAGGCTGCCAGTGAAATATTGAAAACATCTTGTCGCTTTTTCCGTGCAACTTCCCGGTGAGGAAGCAAATTGATCAAAATCACGACAAATACCTCCGCATGGCCAAGCCGCAGGAGGTCAGATAGGAAGATTCCTCACGTTTCATTTTTTTGAGTCGCACGCCTTCGCCCATTTCCATGCCCTCAAAAGGACTCAGCAGTCGGCAAGCAAAAGTGGTCTGCTGCATCACCGCCTCAGTTAAACCCGGGAGGGCAGCTGCTCCACCCGCCAACATCACGTAATCCACTTTGTTATACGGCGTACTGGTAAAGAAAAATTGCAGCGCACGACTGATTTCCTGCACCATGGTCTCTATGAACTGGCGTTGCACACTGCTTTCGTAATCATCGGGCAAATCGCCGCTTCGCTTTTTGCTTTCTGCTTCTTCCATGGAAAAGCCATATTGACTGACAATCAGTTGGGTCAACTGGGCGCCGCCAAAAGCCTGGTCACGCTCATACAACACCTCTTCATCACGGATAACCTGCAAGCTGGTTGTCAACGCCCCTACCTCAAACAAAGCCACAATCGTGTTCGCACCCTGCTCTGGCAAGCTTTCAAAGAGCCGAGCTGCTGCCAAACGGGAGGCGTAAGACTCCACGTCGACGATCACTGGCTTTAGCCCTGCAGCTTCCGCGAGACCCTGGATATCTTGAACTTTTTCTCTGCGAGAGGCTGCAATCAAAATGTCGACATCCCCTACAGAAGTCGCACTGGGCCCGATCACGCAAAAATCCAGGCTCACTTCGTCAAGGGGAAAGGGAATGTACTGATTAGCCTCTGCTTCAACTTGGACTTCAAGCTCTGCATCCGTCAAGTTCCCAGGCAGCACGATTTTTTTGGTGATCACCGCCGACGGTGGTAATGCCATGGCTACGTTTTTGGTTTTAGTCCCGCTTTTTTTGACCAGTCGACGCATGACCTCTGCCACTTCGTCAAATTTCACGATCGTGCCGTCCGTGATCCAGCCTGCTTCCAATTGCTCAATGGCGCACCGTTCCAGCACATATTGACCGGCCGCATTTCGACCCAACTCCACCAGTTTGACACTAGAGGAACTGATGTCCAGTCCCAGCAAGGGTTCTGGCTGACGGTTAAATAAAGACCCCAAAGAGATCAAGCGTATCCCCTGAAAGAAGCCAACAAAGGGCCAATAAAACTTAAGAATTCACTTGAATGTTATCAGCAAGCTCATTGTCCTGCAAAGGTTTTTTCGATTTTGACAAAGCACCAACGTTGTCAAAAGCAGACGTTTTGTATGCAACTGAAACATGCGGACAAACTCGAACACATGCAAGGTCCGGATGTTGTCAAAATGTCGGGGCGACCCGATTCGTCCGCCTGAACATCATTTTTTATAATTCTGGCGCGAACTTAGCCATCCATTTTTATGTCCGAAAAAACCACGCCAAGCGCCATTGCATCTGAACAAAAGGGTCCTCCTTCTTCAAAGTCCTCGATGCACTGGTTGTTACGAATCAGCCTATGGTTGGGGGGGGTGGGTTTAGCCGTTCTGGCCTCTTTATTGATTGTGATCGCGATCGCCTTGGCGGTGGCTTTCCCTAACCTGCCCGACATTTCAGCCCTTGCCGACTATCGACCCAAATTGCCCTTGCGTGTGTTTTCGGTGGAAGGTGAGCTTTTGGGCGAATTCGGCGAAGAGCACCGGAACTTGACACCGATCAAGGACATCCCCAAAGTGATGACCAACGCCGTTTTGGCCATTGAAGATGCCCGTTTTTACCAGCACGGTGGTGTCGATTATCTGGGTGTGATTCGCGCAGGCCTGGCCAATGTGGGTCGCGCCAAAAGCCAGGGAGCCTCCACCATCACGATGCAGGTCGCTCGCAATGTTTATCTTTCCTCTGAAAAAACCTTCACCCGAAAAATTTACGAAATCTTGCTGACCTTCAAGCTGGAGCACCTGCTCAGCAAGGACCAAATTCTTGAGATCTACATGAACCATATCTTTCTGGGCAATCGGGCCTACGGCTTTGCGGCGGCTTGCGAAGCGTATTTCGGCAAACCGCTCAAGGACATCACCATTGCAGAAGCCGCCATGCTGGCCGGTCTGCCCAAAGCGCCATCTGCGTACAACCCCATCAGCAACCCCAAGCGGGCCCGCAGCCGACAGCTCTACATCATCGAGCGCATGCTGGACAACGGCTTCATCACAGCCGAAGAGGCGGCCAGCGCCAAGAAGGAAGAACTCCAGGTGAAATCCGCCAATAACAACGGGCGGATTCATGCCGAATATGTGGCGGAAACCGTGCGCCAACTCATGTACGCCCAATACGGCGATGAAACTTACACCCGTGGCCTCAACGTCACCACCACCATTCGCTCCGCTGACCAGACCGCCGCCTACAAAGCCTTGCGCCGGGGCATCATGGATTTCGAACGCCGACAAATTTACCGTGGCCCTGAGAAATTTATCAACCTCCCCACTCAGGCGCAAGAACTGGAAGACAACATTGATGACGCCCTGGACGACTATCCCGACAACGGCGACCTGATGACTGCCATCGTGCTGGAGGTCGACCTAAAAAAAGTCCTGGCCATGCGGCAAAACGGAGAACCGCTTGAGATTACCGGCGAGGGTTTGCGCCCTGTGCAGTCCGCCCTGTCGCCCAAAGCACCGCCGCACATCAAGCTGCGCCGGGGCGCCATCATCCGTGTCGCCAAAACGCCGAAGAACACCTGGGAAATCACCCAACTCCCCGAGGTAGAAGGGGCTTTCGTGGCACTGGATCCGCGTGATGGCTCGATCAAGGCCTTGGTCGGCGGATTTGATTTTGTCAAAAACAAATTCAACCACGTTACACAGGCCTGGCGCCAACCCGGCTCCAGCTTCAAACCTTTTATCTATTCTTCAGCTTTGGAAAAAGGATTCACCCCAGCTACCATCGTTAACGATGCTCCGCTGTTTTTTGGTGCTGGGGTGACCGGAGGTCAACCCTGGGAGCCTAAAAATTATGACGGCACGTTTGAGGGCCCCATGCCCTTGCGGCGAGGTCTCGCGAAATCCAAAAACATGATTTCCATTCGCGTGCTGCAAGCGGTAGGGCCGCAATATGCGCAGGACTGGATCACGCGTTTCGGCTTTGAGGCCGACAAGCACCCCCCCTACTTGACCATGGCGCTCGGTGCAGGATCCGTGACACCCATGCAGATGGCGACCGCCTACTCGGTCTTTGCCAATGGTGGCTACCGCGTCAACCCCTGGCTCATCACCAAAATTACGGAGCAAAAAGGCAAGCAACTGATACAGACCCAAGCCCCGGTACTGGACGAATCCATGCGGGCCATTGATGCGCGCAACGCCTTCATCATGACCAGCTTGCTGCAAGAGGTCACCCGCTCAGGCACAGCGGCACGCGCACAGGCCACGCTCAAGCGCCCCGACCTGTATGGCAAAACCGGCACCACCAACGACTCGATGGACGCCTGGTTTGCCGGTTACCAACCTACGCTCATGGCCGTGACCTGGATTGGCTATGACACACCCCGCAAGCTGGGGGACCGGGAAACCGGCGGCGGCTTGAGCTTGCCAGTCTGGATCAGCTTTATGGAACAAGCCCTCAAGAACGTTCCGATCAGCGAGCCTACCGCCCCTGAAGGCGTGGTTAACGTGGGTGGCGAGTGGTTCTATGACGAATACGCCAAGGGCGGCGGCGTCGGCAGCTTGGGCCATGAGGACAAAGCCGCAGACAGCGCACCAGAACCCGTTCAGGCTTTGCCGCCTGCGGATGAAAAGAAAAAAATTCTGGACCTCTTCAGGAACTGAAAACCAGCGCACGCCCCGCCTGCGCACTGGCGTATTGCGAAAGGCTGGTAAAGAACTCCCCCTGCCCTTTGGTGTCCATCCATTGCTGGCCGTCAAACTGGTAGTGGTAGCCGCCTGAGCGGGCTGCCAACCAGATTTCATGCAAGGGTTTTTGTAGGTTGATAATGATCTGGCTGTGGTTCTGGAACACCAAGGTGATCATGCCCCCAACCCGCTGGTTGTCGATGTCGGCATCGCTCTCATCATTGATGCGGTCGCAGCTGGCTTCAACAGCACGCAGCACGCGCTCGGCGCGATCCAAGTATTCGATGTCGGTCATTACAATTCCGTGATGTTGAAAACGAAACAAATTTTAGTCCGCGCAGCAGTTCTTGCTGTAAATGTGGCCAGCCTGAGCGCCTGCGGCCAGCCGGGCGCCCTGTACCTGCCCACAGAGCCTGCAGCGGCCCAGCGCGCCACCTTGCCACAGACGCTGGTTCCGCCCAACTCCTTTGAGACGGCCCCCACGGCCCCAAAGCCCGTCACACCCGTTGCGCCCACACCTACTTCATCGCCTACCGCCCTATGAGCACGCCAGCACTCCCCAACCAACCCCACATCGCCTACCGGGACGGTGACCTTTTTATTGAAGACGTGCGCCTGCGCGATCTGGCACACCAGCATGGCACACCTCTTTTTGTCTATTCCAAAACCGCCATGCTGTCAGCCCTCGCGGCCTACCAGCGCGGCTTTGCGGGCCGCAAGGCCCAGATTTGCTACGCCATGAAAGCCAACTCCTCGCTGGCTGTGCTCCAGGTGTTTGCGCAAGCAGGTTGCGGCTTTGACATCGTCTCGGGTGGTGAGCTGGAGCGGGTGTTGTCCGCCGGTGGTGACGTCAAAAAAATCATCTTCTCCGGCGTGGGTAAAACCCGCGCTGAAATGCATCGCGCGCTGGAAGTCGGCATCCATTGCTTCAATGTGGAGAGCGAAGCAGAACTCGAAGTCCTCAACGAAGTAGCTCTGTCCCTGGGTCAGCGCGCGCGCCTGAGCATCCGCGTCAATCCCAATGTCGATCCCAAAACCCACCCCTACATCTCCACCGGCCTCAAGGGCAACAAGTTCGGCATCGCGCACGAGTGCACGCTAGTCACATACCAGCGCGCAGCGTCACTACCCGGCCTGAGCGTGGTGGGCATTGACTGCCACATCGGCTCGCAAATCACGCAAGAAGGCCCTTACCTGGACGCCATGGACCGGGTGCTTGATCTGGTACAGGCCATTGAGGCCGCAGGCATTCCCATTGAACACATTGATTTTGGGGGTGGCCTGGGCATCGACTACAACAGCCCGGATGACACCACGCTGCCGCCCCCCGCCGATGCCCTGTGGGCCAAACTGTTGGCTAAGCTGGACGCGCGTGGCTACGGCCAACGCCAGCTCATGATCGAGCCCGGTCGATCACTGGTGGGCAATGCCGGTGTCTGCCTGACCGAAGTGCTCTACCTCAAACCCGGTGAGCAGAAAA
>JANPNG010000161.1:0-4238 GCA_031427355.1 Hylemonella sp. | reverse complement strand
ACTCACCGAACGTGAGCACGACGTCATGCGCCTGGTCGTCGATGGCCTACCCAATAAACGTATCGCCGACCAACTCGACATCAGCGTGCGCACGGTCGAAGTGCACCGCGCCCGCGTGTTTGACAAGATGGACGTGAAGTCGGCGGTGGAGCTGGCGAATTTGTTGCGGGAGGTTTGAGGTTTGTTAGAAATTCTCGACTTCGTTCGTCGTCGCCAACGTAGAGCAGCTAAACGTGTGCAGGGCGGACGTTTGTTCCAGCGTCCTATTTAAGCTGACGAACAATTTCCGACAACATCACGTCCAACGCTGCGTGAAAATCCACTTGCGGGGCGGTTGGCAGCACTTCTGTTTTTCGCACTTGTTGGTGAAGATGCGTGTCAGCGATTTTTCTAAGCGAGCCATCAAGATGCTTCATTTGGTCACTGAACGACTTGGATGCGTTGTAATTGTTGGCGACCTCGGAGAAATTCTTGGCGTTGAAGATGGGCGCGACATGATCAGTCACCGCGCGGACAAGCATCGCCGTCGCCATATACATATCGTTCGCATGCGCGGTGTTTAGTTCTTCCAGCAGGCGCACGAGCCGCTTCAAGTCCCAGTGAGACTTGATCCCATGCAACTCCATGATCCTGCTCAGAGCAACATACGCTGGCTTCGGAGTAACTCCAGGTGGGGTAGTAGTCCGGGTCTGTTTGCGGCGGAGGTGGTTGAGACCCCCTTCTACTGCTCCTATTGCTTCATGTAGTTGTTCCAGCGAAGGTGGGTTGAAAAAGCCGTACCCTGACGCGTTTAAGAGCGCGAAGATCGCGGTGGAGAAATCATTGAGGCGCCCTAGGTCGCTATCAAGAATCGACTTCGCCTCCATGAGCAGGCGTTTGAATTTTGCTCTGTTTGCGCTGTTTAAGTGAGGTGCTTCAGCTGTAGTCGGTTTCTCAAAGTTAGCCTCCATTGATTGCAGCGCTTCAATGATTTTTTGGAATTCTTCTTCGTACATTGCTTATCCTCATTTTTCGAACACATCGATTCAAGTAGTGATCGAAATTCGGCATTTACGACATCTGAAAATCACAAAATCACATCATTTATTAGGCAAAGGCTAGCCTTGCATTCAAACCGCTCAAGGCAATTCCGGGGGTGGGGATTTTTTCGAGCTTGAATCCGATTTCCCCTCCGGCAACTCCCCCTTGCTGCGCCCCGAGAACATGGTCCACCAGACGATCAGCACCAGCAGAATGAGTGCGCCTAGCGCTTCAAGCAAAATTAGACCCATGAACGATCTCCTGAAATGGTTACTGGTGTCCTTGATTGTAGGAACGCTGGCGGCGTGCGGGGGCTTGCCGCTGCAATCGCGTGCGCCTGTCGCTCCGGCCCCCAGCACTGCGCCTTCATCTGCATCCACCGCGCCTTTGTCTGAACCGCGCCCCGCCTTCGGTGAAAGCGCGACCGCACAAGGCCCGGTGCGCCTGCAAGCCCGCAGCCGCTGGACGCCAGTGGCCTGGAGCGATCTGCCAGGCTGGCAAGACGACCCTTTGCATGAAGCCTGGAACGCCTGGCTCAAAAGCTGTGAGCGCCCCGGCCCCACGTTTGCGCCCTTGTGTGCCGAGGTTCGGCGTTTGAGCCTGGGCAGCGGCAATGCGCAGCGCGACTGGATGATGGCGCGGCTACAGCCCTACCGGGTAGAGGCCTTGCAAGGCGGCGCAGGCGATTCGCAAGGCCTGCTCACCGGCTACTACGAGCCAGTGCTGGAGGGCTCGCGCGTGGCGAGCGCTGAGTTCGCCGTGCCGCTGTACCGCACCCCCGCTAACCTGGCCCAGCGCAAGCCTTGGTACACGCGCCAAGAGATCGACACCCAGCCCGCCGTGCAGGCCTTGCTGCGCGGGCGCGAGATTGCTTACCTGGCCAACCCGGTCGATGCGCTCGTGTTGCAAATTCAGGGTTCGGGGCGCGTGCGCGTCACCGAGGCCAATGGCACGCAACGCCTGATTCGCATGGCCTTTGCGGGCTCCAACGACCAACCCTACAAAAGCGTGGGCCGCTGGCTGCTGGACCAGGGCGCGCTGCGTGATGCATCTTGGCCATCGATCAAAAATTGGATTGCACAGAACCCGGGGCGTGTGAACGAGATGCTGTGGAGCAACCCGCGTGTGGTGTTCTTCAGGGAAGAGACTTTGAGCGATCTGGACGCCGCCTTTGGCCCGCGTGGTGCGCAAGGCGTGGCGTTGACCCCAGGGCGATCTATCGCCGTGGACCCCGGCAGCATTCCCTACGGCACGCCAGTGTGGCTGGCCTCCAGCGGGCCGCAGGTGCAACTGCAAAAACTGGTGATGGCGCAAGACACCGGCAGCGCCATCACCGGTGCGGTGCGGGCCGACTACTTCACCGGCTGGGACGCCAACGCCGCCGAGCTGGCCGGGCGGTTGAAGCAGCCGCTGCGGCTGTGGGTGCTGTGGCCGAGGTGAGTTGAAACTAGCCGCCTCGCTCTTTTTGCGGCAAGATCATAAAAAACCGACTGGAGATCAACCGATATGAATGCCCCCCTGCCCGAGCACATCCGCCAAGCGCTGGACACTGTCACGCTGGACGACAAATATTCACTGGACTATGGCCGTGCTTTCATGAGCGGCGTGAACGCGCTGGTCAAGTTGCCCATGTTGCAGCGCCTGCGCGACCAGTTGGCGGGCAAGAACACGGCGGGCTTTATCAGCGGCTACCGGGGCTCACCTTTGGGCGGCTACGACCAGGCGCTGTGGAAGGCGGCCCCTTTTCTGAAGGCGCAGAACATCGTGTTCCAGCCGGGGGTTAATGAAGAGCTGGCCGCCACCGCGCTGTGGGGCACGCAGCAGCTCGGCTTTGCGCCGCCGGGCTCCAACAAGTTCGACGGTGTGTTTGGACTTTGGTACGGCAAGGGGCCGGGCGTGGACCGTACTGCCGATGTCTTCAAGCACGCCAATATGGCGGGCACAACCCCCTGGGGCGGCGTGATTGCGGTGGCGGGTGACGACCATGTGGCCAAAAGCTCCACCGCCGCGCACCAGAGTGACCATATCTTCAAGGCCTGCGGCCTGCCGGTGTTCTTCCCGGCCACAGTGCAGGAGATTTTGGACCTGGGCATCCACGCCTTTGCCATGAGTCGTTTCTCCGGCGTGTGGGCGGGCATGAAGACGATTCAGGAGATCGTCGAATCCAGCGCCACGGTGATGATTGACCCCGAGCGGGTGCAGATCGTGCTGCCGACCGACTTCGAGATGCCACCAGGCGGCGTGCACATCCGCTGGCCCGATACGGCGCTGGCGCAGGAAGCGCGCCTGTTTGACAGCAAGTGGTACGCCGCGCTGGCCTACATCCGCGCCAATCGCTTGAACTACAACGCGATTGAAGGCCCGAATGATCGCTTTGGCCTGATTGCCAGCGGCAAGGCCTACAACGACACGCGTCAGGCGCTGCTGGACCTGGGCCTGGACGACGCGACCTGCCGACAACTGGGCATCCGCGTGCACAAGGTGGGCGTGGTGTGGCCGCTGGAGGCGCAGCTCACGCGCGAGTTTGCGCAGGGCTTGCAAGAGATTCTGGTGGTGGAGGAAAAGCGCCAGATCATTGAGTACCAGCTCAAGGAAGAGCTGTACAACTGGCGCGCCGACGTGCGCCCCAATGTGCTGGGCAAGTTTGATGAAATTGAAGGCGACTTCTCAGGCGGCGAGTGGTCGATGCCGAACCCCAGCGCCCACACGCTTTTGCGCGCCAATGCCGACCTGTCACCGGCGCTGATTGCGCGCGCCATTGCCAGGCGACTGAAAAAGCTTGGCATCGGCGGTGATTGGGCCGCCCGCATCGACACCCAGCTGGCTTTGCTCGACGCCAAAGAGCGCGCCATGCAGGTGTTGCACGTGCCCGCAGAGCGCCAACCCTGGTTTTGTTCGGGCTGCCCGCACAACACCAGCACCAAAGTGCCCGAAGGATCGCGCGCCATGGCCGGTATTGGTTGCCACTTCATGGCGATCTGGATGGACCGCGCCACCGTGGGCTGCCAACGTGACCGATCTTGATGACCTCTTGGGCCAATGCCATGCTGGAAGCAACTGCAAGCGCGGCAGCAACGGTAATTTTCAATTTCATTTGCATAAACTCCATAGTTAAGAAAATTGTGAATTAATAATTCCACACCCAATACGATAACGCAATTATTGAGCCATCAACATAGGGAAGACACCAATCTGGCCTATTTATGCCTCTCTATTTT